>CAYMGW010000058.1:5094-9717 GCA_964390085.1 uncultured Tissierella sp. | reverse complement strand
GAATTTATTCATATATTAAATAGTCTTTCTCTTATAGGGAAGATAACAGGGATACTTCATACTACTAATGATAGTTTATCGGATATTGTAAAGGCAGATAAATTAGAATTATTATATGGCAAGGATTATATTGTTGAAGAAATGTTGGGATTAAAATTTAACATATCACCATTCTCTTTCTTCCAAACCAATACCTTTGGTGCTGAGAAATTATACTCTATGGTAAGGGAGTTTGCAGGGGATATAGATGACAAGGTAGTATTTGATTTGTACTCAGGTACAGGAACTATTGCCCAAATAATGGCACCGGTGGCAAAGAAGGTAATAGGTATTGAAATAGTAGAAGAGGCAGTGGAGAAGGCTCGTGAAAATGCAAAGCTAAATAATCTAGATAATGTAGAATTTATAGCTGGAGATGTATTAAAGGCTGTAGATGAACTAAAGGAAAGTCCAGATTTAATAGTCATAGATCCACCTAGAGATGGAATCCATCCAAAGGCTATAAATAAAATTATAGACTTTAACCCAGAAACATTTGTATATGTATCATGTAATCCTGTTACTTTAGTAAGGGATTTGAAGGTATTTATTGAAAGGGGATATAAGGTAGAGAAGGCTAAATGTATGGATCAATTTCCGAGAACTCCTCACGTTGAGAGTATAATTCTGATGACGTATTGTGGTTCGGAGGGTAAATAATAGAGGTTGACCACAATATGTAGTGGTTTGAGTGCGAATTTTGGGTCAAAAATCAATGAAAAAACACCGTTTTTTGACCCTTAAAAATAGGCTAAAATATAGATGACATAGAGAAACTTGAGTGATGAAATGGAAAAACAAGTTTGGAAAGATGGAATAATAATCTGATGGGCTGGAGGAAACTTTATATAATGTACATCAGTAGAAAATTGTGTAGAGTGCAATAGAACCTATACTGAAAGATTATATTGCACTCATGGTTCATATTGTGGTAGAATAAACGTATCAACATATATTGATGTGTTTATTCTTGTTGATATGTTTATTCTTGTTGATATGTTTATTCTTATCAAGATAAAATTTATGTAGGACTAATTATATATCCTGGTTTATTTAGGAGGTAAAGTATGCAAACTATTGATGAACAAATTGAAGTATATACAAAATTCTTTCATGGATTATCAAATCCTACGAGATATAAGATTATACTTTCTTTAATAGATGGTCCTAAAAATGTAGGAGAATTGACAGAGGACATCGGGTGCTCACAAAGTCTTATATCAATGCAATTGCAATGCTTAAGATGGTGCAACTATGTGAAAGCGTCAAGGGATGGAAAGAATATTTATTACTCTATTTCAGATGAAAGAGTGATAGCACTTGTTAAATTAGGTCAATCTATAGCTGATGGAAATACGGATAAAATATGTACTTGTGAAATATTAAAAAATGAAAAGTATACCGAAAACAAGGAGGGATAAAATGAGCGAAAATGCAAAAGACTTTGATATAATTATTATTGGAGGTGGCTCGGCAGGGTTTGCCGCAGCAATTAAGGCTTCTCAGTTTAATAAAAAAGTTGCAGTTGTTGAAAGTGGAGTAATTGGAGGAACATGTTTAAATGTAGGATGTGTGCCTACCAAGAACTTGCTAAGAGCAGCAGAAATATATCATTTTGGAAAAGAGAACCCTTTTGCTGGCATCAATATGAAACAAGTAAGTTTAGATTTTAAAGAGATTATTATGCAAAAAGATAATCTGCTTGCAGAGCTTAGAAAAGAAAAATATATCGATATTTATGAAAATGACAAAAATATTACCTTACTTAAAGGTAAGGCTGAATTTATTAATCAAGATACCATACAGATAAATGAAAAACAGTATAAGACTTCTAAATATATAATTACAACTGGTTCTAGGTCTTCTGTTGCTAAAATTGATGGCTTAGAATGTGTAAAATACTTAACCAATATTGAAATTATGGAGTTAGATAAGTTACCTGAAAAATTAGTTATTATAGGTGGTGGCTGGATCGCTGTTGAGTTTGCTCAAATGTTTTCTATGTTTGGTTCAAAGGTTACAATTCTACAAAGAAGCGGAAGAATAGTTAAAAATGAAGAACCTGAAATTTCTGAGGCCTTAGAAAAAGAACTAAAAAATCAGGGAATAAATATTGTAACAGATCTTTCGTTTCAAAAAGTGTATGAAGAAAATAATATAAAATATGTAACAGTAACAAAAGACGGGAATAAACAGACTTTTGAAGGTGACCAATTATTAATAGCCACAGGGAGAACTCCAAACTCCGACAACATGGGGCTGGAAAGGGCAGGAGTAATAGTAGATGAAAAAGGTTTTATAAAAGTTAATGAATATCTACAAACATCAAATCCTAATGTTTATGCAGCTGGTGATGTTATTGGAAACTATATGCTTGTCACAGTAGATGCCCATGAAGGTTCAGTAGCTGGTGAAAATGCTACTCAGAACAATATAAGAAAACCTAACTATAAAGCAGTTCCTCATGCAATATTTACTAATCCTCAGGTGGGATCTGTAGGACTTAACGAAGCTGAAGCTATAGAGTTAGGATTTAAAGTTGATAGTAGGACTTTAGATATGGCATTAGTTCCAAAGGCAGCTGCAATTAGAAATACTCAAGGCTTTGTAAAGATGATTATTGACAAAGACACTAAAAAGATTCTTGGGGTTCATGCTATAGGTGAGTTAGCAGCAGAGATTATCCAAGAGGCAACATTAGCAATACAATTTAATCTCACAAGTACTGATATATCAAACACTATACACGTATATCCTACTATGTCAGAAGCAATAAAACTTGTTGCACAATCCTTTGAGAAGGATATGAAAAAGCTTAGCTGTTGTGCTGAATAAGTAAAGGAGGACAAATCAATGATTGAAAAAGAAGAAGGCAATGATCAAAATATGTCTTGCTGTGGAAATGAATCAGAATCTATAATCATAGCAAAAAAAAATAATCTATGCCCTGTATGTGAAAAACAAGGAACTCTTGTAAAAAATATTACAGTAAAGCATATGGTACTCGACGAACTAACGGAGCAAGTTGGCGACAACGATTATTTTTTATGTATGAGTGAGGAATGTGATATTACTTACTACAATATAGAATCTAATATCAAATTTAATAAACAGCAAGTAAGAGTACCCATATGGTTTAAGAAAGACGCTAATCCTAAATATGCGTGCTATTGTAGTAAAGTAACGGAGGAACAAGTTATAAATGCTGTCATAAAAGATGGTGCTACTAATATGAAAGAGGTTCTAAAGATTACGGGAGCAATGGAAAATTCACAATGTCAGAAGAAAAATCCATTAGGTAAGTGCTGCCATAAAATAATTCAGGATGCAATAGATAAGGGATTATCCATGAAATAATTTCTTTGTATTAAGTTGCATTATAAAGTTAGTATTGTAAAAAATTAATGTTTTTTTCTACAAATCTAAAACTAAACATAGAAACACAAAGAGGCGAAGTCGTCGGTCAACTTATGATCGATAGTCTTCGCCTTTTTTTTATTTCAAAATAAAATTGAAAGGACTGAGAACAATGTCAAAGTATTTTATGTATGGTACATCAATGGGAGGGATAGAACAGCTGATGATGCTAGCACCTAATTTTCCTCAAAGAAGAAGTGGAATAGTCATTAATAATCATTTTAATTGTGAAGGAGGTATTAAGATTTGTAATGGTTGTGTAGAAAAGGTTAAAAGCAGAGGTAACCCTAATGATTGTTTTTGTTTCAAAGAAAAACTAGAGGCAGATGAAATTGAATATACAGATCTGATAAAAGATTGCTTTGGGAGAATAAAAAATTATGCTCTAAAAAATAGATTGAAATTACTTAGCAATAGCTTTACTGGAGAGTTATTTTTAAATAATAACCATAAGGAAAGATTTTATGATGTACATCATAAGCAAGATATTGAAGTATGGGAAAGGTCAGCGAACTACCTTGCAGTAATATTTATCCTAACCGCTGATGAAGTACTATGGGATATCTCGGAGCATGCAGTTTACCTAAATGGATTTGATTTTTCACAGATACATCTTAGACAAATCAGTACAGAAGGTTATGCCCTATACCAAACAGCAAAAACTATATCGACAGGAAAAGAATATATAAGAATCAGTGAGATAGCAGATAAAGAGCTTATTGATGATACAGCATTTAAGATAATAATCAATGCATCATTAATTGCAAAGTATGGTGCAGATGTATTTTCAATTAAAAAATAGGATGGAGGAGAGGTATGCTAATTAGATTAAAAAGAATATACAGAAAAGAAGAAGAATCAATTATGTTTAATTTCCCTTATGATGAAAGTGAAATATCCAATGTATATAATCAACTGGAACTTGAAACTTCAACGGATCCCAACAGTTATATTGAAGAAGTAGTTTATGATTCAGATATGAATGAAGTTCTAAAAGGTAAAGAGTGCAATATCGATGAATTAAATTTCTTATTTAAGAGGATGGATAGTTTCGATACAAAGGAAAGAAAAGTATTTTTTGCTACAGCCTTTGCAGAAAATCCTAAAACAATAGCAGAGTTAATTAATTTAACCTTTAATACTCATTGCTATAGCCTTGTAAGTGAC
>CAYMGW010000058.1:0-5084 GCA_964390085.1 uncultured Tissierella sp. | reverse complement strand
TTAGTAATCTAGAAACCATAGGAAAGAATTTATACCTATCAGAAAAGCAAGCAGTAGCAACTAAAGAATTAGATGAATTTGATGGTGAATCTTTTGCTATGGAGGTAATAAAAAACAATCCTAATTCTACAATTACTCCTTATGGAGTCTTATATAAAAATAGCAATGAACCAGAGCAAATATATAATGGAAAGCAGTTTCCACCATATCATTGGAAAGAAACTGTGGCAACAATACAGCTGACCGCAAAAGGTACGAATGAATTTATCTATCTTCCTTGTTCTGATGTTGAAATTGAAAAGGCACTTATGAGATTGGAAACACCTTACTTACATGATTGTGAAGTTACAATTGATAGCCATAATTTCTCTGAAAAAATATTAGATATTGTTCCTGCTGATACAACACCATTAATTAAGATAGATACCTTAAATAAATTAGCAAAATACTATAAGGGAATAGGCAACCATGATATAGAATATTTTGAAAAACTTATGGACTATGTTAAACCTCGAACTGTTGATGAAATCTTTGCACTAGCAGATTCTATGTATGAATTTGAACTATTTGATGGTATCCATAGTGTAGAAAGCTATGGCAGATATATGATTTGTGACTCAGGACATTTTGAATATGATTCAAATCTTGAGGAATACATTGACTTTAAAAGATATGGACAGGAGAAAATGGCACATGAATTTGGAGCGTTTTCAGAGAAAGGATATATCACTTACCATGGATATAATCAAAAACTTGCCAATTTATTATTTGAAAATATTGGAATGGTATTTCCTGAACAAGAAGAACCAAAAACCTTAAAACTGTATATGCCTCTTAGAATAACTACCTATGATATAGAAAATGAATATGGTTATAAAGAATATGCAAATGAACCACAGGAAATTTCAAATGCTGAAGTAGTTGAATATCTAGATGTAATCCTAAAGGCAATAGAAGAAAACAATCTTCCAGAAGAAGAACAAAGAGGTCTGATGAGATATTATGATGACCATGACAGTGTGAATGCAAAAGTATCAAAGTATGTGTTTTCCGTTGAACTCGTAGAAGGAGAACTAATGGGGGTAGCTGTTCTTACTTTAAATGATGAATTGACTTCAAAAGAGTTTGAAAAGATAAAGGGTGAAATAATCGGTCAGGCTGCAGATGGCTATGTGCTCAAAAATAATATGGGACCAAGTAGTATGGAAATGGTTTAAACACACAAATTTATTATAGACTTTGGCCCATATTATTTTGATAAATATAAAATTCCTTTAAAATATAATTAGGGCTTTTTAAAGCCACTAAATATTGTGGAGGGTTTTTATGAAAAAGAAATTAGATGAACTAACTGATGAAGTCTTAAATGAACTTGAGACTTCTGGTTACAGTAAATTAACAAGGGACAATTTCAGATATTTCTGGAATGGCATGATTAGGTATTTTAAAAGTCAAAATATTTGTGAATTCAATCCTGAAATTGCAAGTGAATACCTTGAAATTAGATTTAGCAAAACAGATTTAAAAAAACGCAGTAAAAACTTTATTAAAAGAGCTATCTTTATTTTAGACCATTACAATAATTATGGTGAAATTCCCTTAAGATGCTACACCCCTATAACCAAATCGAACAATCCTCAATATATTGAAATCTTAAATGATTATGGAAAACATCTTGCAGTAGGAGAATATTCTTCCCGTACCATTGAAGGATATCTAAAGAATGTTGTAGGATTTATACAATTTTTAGAGGAAAGTGAGTATTTATGCATAGATGAGTGGACTGCCGAAATTATGTTTAAATATATTGAAACACTTTCAGAATTTAAAAAAGCGACCATAAAGCATAAAACAGGCTCATTAAGACTGTTTTTACGCTACTTATATCTAGAAAATATGATAAAGGAAGATTTATCACAATACATTGGTACTATAAGGGGAACTTATCATCAAAAACTACCATCCTTCTGGACTAAAAATGAAGTGAATCAATTACTAGCAGCAATAGACCAAAACAATCCGAATGAGAAGAGGGATTATGCTATGATTTTGCTCGTAGCTAGACTGGGGCTTAGAAGTAGTGATGTAAAGAAATTAAAATTTGAAAATTTACACTGGAAAGAAAATCAAATAGTTATTATCCAATCAAAAACTGGTGAGCCACTTACGCTACCACTTTTGCGAGATGTTGGCTGGGCAATTATTGATTATGTTCAAAATGCCAGGCCAAAGGTAGATAATCCACATATATTTTTAAGGCACTTACCCCCTTATGCTGAGCTTTCCGAAAGAAATCATCTTTACAAAACAATAGAAAAATATATGACAAGGGCAAAACTTCCTATAAGTGCTAAAAGAAGAAATGGTATGCACTCACTTAGACATTCTCTGGCAACCACCCTTATGGAGGAAAATATCCCTTTGAGCAGTATCTCTGATATATTAGGCCATACTTCAGTGGATTCTACATCAATCTATTTAAATGTTGATATTAATAGACTTAGAGATTGTGCTCTTGATATTAATAAATTGGGGGTAAAACAAGATGGCAAGCTTTAATGACTTTACATTTATTAGTGGATTTGCAAGTGATATTGAAGCTTTTATTAAACTAAAACATGGATTAGGAAATATTTACTACAGCCCTTCCATAGTTTTAAAATCCTTTGATAAATTTTGTTATGAGAACTTTAGGGATGAAAATGTCTTATCCAAGGATATAGTAATGGCATGGTATAAGTTGGGAGTTGATAAATATCTAACCCCAAAAACTTTACGATTAAATATGACCCCCATAAGTCATCTAGCTAAATACCAATGTGATAAGGGTATGCCAGCATATATTTTCCCAACCAAAACCTTACCCCCAGAAAAAAGATATACCCCTCACATATACAGTACAGAGGAGCTTGCTAGGTTTTTTAATGCAACAGATAACTGTCATATTTCTCCCCAAAATCTAAACAGACATTTAATAATGCCTGTGTTTTTTAGATTATTGTATTCTTGCGGTCTTAGAGTTTCTGAAGCAACTAATTTATTAACTGATAATGTTGATTTAGAAACTGGTATACTAAAGATTGTGGAATCAAAAAATGATGGTGAAAGACTTGTTCCGCTATCAGAAGATATGCATGAAAGATGCAAAAATTATTATAAATTAGTTCATTGTAATAGCCCACACAAATACTTCTTCCCATCAAAAACGGATGATCCCATTAAATATATGAATATTTATGGTAATTTCCGTAGGTTTTTAAGAAATGCAGAAATTTCTCATGGCGGAAGGAATAATCAAATACGAATTCATGATTTCAGGCATACTTTTGCTGTTCATTGCCTTAGAAATTGGGTAATAGAAGGCAAAGATTTAAATACCTGCTATCCATATTTAAAGGCATATATGGGGCATACATTATTCAGATATACAGCCTATTATCTAAGAATCACAGCTGAAATATACCCAATGATAGAGGAAACCTTAGAGAAATATTACCCAGATATTATTCCATTTCCTGGAGGTGAGGAATATGAAGGTTTCTGATTTTTCCTATCACCTGACCAATTTTCTAACAACATATATGTCTGGTCAAAGAAATGCAAGTATAAACACAATCAAAAGTTATCGAGATGCATTTAAGTTATTTTTAACATTTTGTAAGGAAGAAAAAGATATTGTACCAGAGAGGTTAACTCTTTCCAAAATCTCACCACAGATCATAAAAGAATATTATGATTGGCTAGAAAAATCTCGAGGCTGCAGTATAACATCAAGGAATCATAGAAGGACTGCAATAAACTCATTTTTTAGATATTTACAAATCGAAGCACCTGAGCATTTATTTTTATGTCAGAAGATACTTGCTATTCCACAAAAAAGAACCCCTAAAACAGTGGTTGGATATTTGACACCAGAAGAAATGAAATCTTTATTAGCTCTTCCAAATCGTTCAATTCCATCTGAAAGAAAAGAACTTGTGATATTAACTGTACTTTATGATACAGGAGCTAGGGTTAGTGAGCTATGTGACCTTAAAATCAGAGATATTCGTCTTGAAGCACCTTCAATTATCACATTGACTGGAAAAGGAGAAAAAACAAGGCATGTTCCAATAATGAAAAATACTGTTTTACTACTAAGACAATATTTATCAGACTTAGGATATGCAGATACAAAAAATTCAAATATTCCCTTATTCATAAATTGCCACCATGCTCCATACACAAGAAAAGGAATTTCATATATTATTAAAAAATATGAAAATCGTGCTATTGAATCCTCAATACATCTTTCAGATTTTAAAATCACTCCACACATTTTCAGGCATTCAAAGGCAATGCATTTATATCAGGCAGGAATTGACCTGATTTATATTAGAGATATATTAGGGCATGTTGATATATCAACAACGGAAATCTATGCAAAGCTTGATACAGAGCGAAAAAGAGATGCCCTAGAAAAAGCATATCCTGAAATTACTGCATCTACACTTTCAGATTGGAATGATGATAATGATTTGATGGAGAAATTGTCAAAATTAGTTTAATTCTATTTTAAAATATGGGACGAAGTTTATGGAAGATATGTGTATTTACATCATTTCCATATCACTTTGTCCCATATTATTTTTGAGCACATCGCCGTCAATATGTGACATGTCACATATCTCCAAATATGCCCTGACAGAAATCTTAGTATGTGCTGAATGTGGACATCCATATAGAAGGCAAGTCTGGTCAAAATATGGACAGAAAAGTGCAGTATGGAGATGCGAAAATAGATTAAAAAACGGTGCAAAGGCAAGCTGCAAGAACTCACCTACCCTTAAAGAAGAACCACTGCATAATGCAATAATGATAGCAATTAATAATGTAGTAGAAAATAAGGGAAAGTTCATAGGGGCATTCAGAGAAAATGTCATAAGAGTTATCGGTGACTATTCTACAAAAGGAATTTCTACCGACTTTGATGAAAAGATAGAATCCCTTCAAAAAGAAATGTTATCCTTAATCGAAGAGAACGCAAAGCAAGGAGCTGTAGCAGAAGATTTTGATGATGAATACAAGAGGATATCTGAAGAGAT
>CAYMGW010000057.1:0-9787 GCA_964390085.1 uncultured Tissierella sp. | reverse complement strand
TTTTGGCAATAGCTCAGTAACTACACTATAGGATGAACCATAGAGTGTCTTATGAACTATAATAGTATCTCCTGGTTTTAAAAGAGAAAATATTACAGAGCTAATAGCTGCCATTCCTGAAGCGAAGGCCACAGCCCCTACTCCATGCTCTAATTCTGCCATTCTATTTTCAAACAATCTTAAAGTAGGATTATTTCCCCTAGTATAGACATAATCATCACTCTCAAAGGACATTACTTTATTTGCGTGGTCTATATTATCAAATACAAAGGTTGAAGTTTGAAATATAGGTGGATTTAATGCATTACTTGGATTCTTTCCTTTACTGCCTGCATGAATTGCTCTTGTGTCAAAACCTACCATTGTCTTACCTCCGTTTTCTTGATTAGTGAATGACTAATAGTGAATAGTTAATGAGGCCTCGAATAAATTCAAAGCTACTAAGTAAAAGACCTAAAAGCCTTACCTCAAACTATTCACTATTCACTGATTTTAACTATTCACTACTACAGTTCAATTATTGAATTGTTACAGTTACAGTTTTGTTGATTTAGTCCTTGTTTAAATATCTCAATAAATATTTCTGTTATCTTATCTTTGTTTCTATTCATTGCACCTTGGATATCATGTAGTGCTATTTCTCCGCTTATTCCTGTACACCAGTTAGTTATAATTCCAACTGTTGAGTAGCACATGCCTAATTCCTTAGCCAATACCACTTCTGGCACATTGGTCATACCTACTACATCTCCACCAAAGCTTTTATACATCTTTATCTCAGCTGCAGTTTCAAATCTCGGTCCCTCTGTACATACATAGACTGCATCTCCCTTTATCTCTAAGTTATTTTCCTTAGAGGCATTATAAAACTTTTCTCTCATGTTTTTGCAATAGGGATCACCCATATCAACATGTCTTACTGGTTCATTTCCACCTTCAAAGAAAGTCACTGATCTTGACTTAGTAAAATCAATAAAATCCTTAATTACAACCACATCTCCTGGAGCATAATTCTCATTACATGAGCCTACTGCTGCGGTTGCATATACATATTTTACTCCCAACTCTTTAAGTGCCATCATATTAGCTCTATAATTTATTAAATGAGGTGGTACAGAATGTCCCTTCCCATGTCTAGCTAAGAAGACTATATCCTCTCCATTTATATTGATAATATCTAATTCTACTTCTCCATATTTGGTCTTTACCTTTTTTACAGTAGTATTATGGCTTGCATCATATATTCCTGTGCCTCCAATAATAGCCTTCATTCTTCATACCTCCTCGAATTTTCAGAATATTAAATAAGTTCTTTTTTTGGTGCCTGGCACCAAAAAGTGAAGTTATTCATATTTATTGAGTTTCATTATATTTTCCTTATAAGGTGGTCTTATGATTCCCTTTTCATTTATTATTCCAGTTATATTTTCCCAAGGTGTTACATCAAAGGCTGGATTATATACTTCTATTCCCTCAGGTGCAGTTCTCAGTCCATCAATATGTGTTACTTCTATGGAATCTCTTTCTTCAATTTCGATTTCTTCTCCTGTTTCTATATCAAAATCTATAGTAGTTGTAGGTGCAACTATATAAAATGGTACATTATAAGCTTTGGCTACTACAGATAACATAAATGTACCTATTTTATTTGCGGTATCGCCATTTAGAGCGATCCTATCTGCACCAACTAATATTACATCTATTTTCCCATCTCTTATTAATGTTGCAGCTACATTATCTGCTATTAATTTTGATGGAATCCCTTCTTGTACTAGCTCCCAGGCAGTTAGCCTAGCACCTTGCAATCTTGGTCTAGTCTCATCTG
This sequence comes from uncultured Tissierella sp., assembly GCA_964390085.1. Lineage (GTDB taxonomy): Bacteria > Bacillota > Clostridia > Tissierellales > Tissierellaceae > Tissierella. Next base: position 7,962 of record CAYMGW010000057.1, on the reverse strand, counting down.
CATATACAAATATATTTTTTCCAGTATAATGAGCTTCTCTCACAACTCCAAGGGCTGTACCATAACCAACTGTGGCTAAAGCTCCCGTATTACAATGGGTAAGAATAGTTGCCCCTTGTTTTATTATTTCATTGCCATGCTTTGCCATGGCTTTATTTGTTTCTATATCTTCCTCAAATATTCTATCTGCTTCTTCTTTTACCTTTTTATATATTTCTTCATTTGATAGTGCCTTATTTTCCTCTATTAGTAATCTCATCTTTTTTATTGCCCACATCAAATTTACTGCTGTAGGTCTTGAGTTATTTAAGACATCCAAAGCCTTATCTAGATTTCCTAGGAAATCATTCTTATCTTGATTTAAAAACTCCTTAGCTGCTAATACAACTCCATAGGCTACTGTAGCTCCTATGGCTGGCGCTCCCCTTACAACCATATCCTTTATGGCGAAATCAACTTCCTTATAATCTTTACATTGAAATATTTCATAAACAGTAGGTAACTTTCTCTGATCGATTAAATATAAAATATCATCTTTAAATTCAATAGTTTTTATTTCTTTCATTATTTTTTCACCTGCCCATAAGTTTTAAATTTTTCAAGCATTAAAACCATCTCTTCTTCTGGCAGAATCACCGGTTCTCCAATAGATTTAGCTCTATAATATAGCTCTGCACAGTATTCTATTTCCTCTGTAATATTAAATGCATTAGCTAAATCTTTGGCTCCTGTCAATAAGCCATGGTTTGCCAATAGCACTGCATATCTATCCTTCATAGCTTCAAAAGCATTTTCGGCTAATTCCTTTGTTCCATAGGTAGCGTATTTAGCACATCTAACATCAAGACCTGCCAATGCAACCATATAATGTACTGGTGGCAATGACCAGTTTAAACAAGCAAGAGTTGTGGCATACATAGTATGGGTATGAATTATTGCATCTATATCCTCCCTATTAACATAAAAAATCCTATGCATTTCTACTTCAGATGATGGCTTCTTGTCTCCATCAACTATATTTCCTTCTAAATCCAGAACTACTACATCTTCTGGTCTTATATCAAAATAATCTATCCCAGTCGGAGATATGCAGAATAATTTTTTCTCTCTATTATAAACACTTAGGTTCCCGCCTGTTCCTTTAGTAAGCTTTGAGGTAACTAGTCTTTTCCCATATTCGACTATTTTCTCCCTTTCTTCTATCATCAACATAAAATCAGCTCCTATTATAAATAGTATAAACGTCTCTTCACTATGATTAGATAATACCATTGATTTAATTCTCCATCAACATTTTTGACAATTATATATCATTTTTTGTAACTTGTTTGTTACCCACCCCCCTTGATTTCAGTGTATAATATGATTAAGAAAGGAGAATATTGCATGTCGAAAAAAACGATAAAATTCATACTACTGCTATTATGCCTAACTATTTTTACAATGGCTTGTTCTAATAATAAAGAAAGCTTCCCAACTCCTTTAACTTTAGAGCAATCAATCAAAGAAATCATTATAACCAAAGGGGCTAACTATGATTTTTTGAATGATACAGCCTATATGGAGCATATGGCTAAGCTTGGAACTGAACTTATAAACAACCAAATATCTGAAACTCCTCATTATGCAATCGGGAATCTAGACGAAGATAATATACCAGAGATTGCTGTATTTAAAGAAAGAGATCCAAATAATATGGATGATGAAGGAAGTTTAGAAATTTACAGATTTAATGGAGAAAAATATATTACTATAGATAAAATTTCAATGAACTATGATAATACTAATTATCAAATTATAATTGGTAAAATATCTGAAGAGCAAAATGGATTGCTTCTAAATAATAGTGTAGGTGCTCATTCTGGCCTAACCTATGGCTTTATTTTAAAAGATGGAAAACTTAAAAATGTTCTAGATGAAAAAAAAATCTCACTGATATCCATATATACTAACAATGAAATTAAAGATATGGATAATGATGGTATCTTAGAATTTAGCATCTATACTGTAGACCCAGAAACAGAAGATTCTAGTGCTGCTGGTTCTGATAAGATGACTCTTTGGTATAAATGGGACGGTAAGGATTCTGCCAATCTAGTAAATGTTGAAAGAAAAGATTATTCTAAAGAAAAATCAAATAAGGAAATTTTTAACCAAGCAAAGGATTTAATAAAAAACAATTTCCCTGAAGCTCTTAACTATATGAATGAGCACAAAAATGAATTATCTAAATATGACAATACTGAGCTTTTAATGGAATATATATCAAAATTAAATAAGGTGTCTTTTGAAAGAAGTGTTGAAATAGAAAACTTATTTATCAAATATCAAGAGGATGAAAACTTTGACTATCTATTTAAAAAATATGGTCTATCTATTGAGAAACTAAATAGCATAGAGTATTTAACTCGTGAAAAGGTCTTAAAAGATGAGGAAGAACTCAAAAAACATTTAATCGATCATATCAATCTAGGATATAAGCTAGATACTTCTGAAGGTATTTATTATTATTTAATCGATAATCAAAAATTTACAGATACTTTTGGTGAAAATATTACTAATGAATATAATGATTATATTAAAATATTGGCTTTAGATACTAATGAGCCTTTTATGAATGATGGAAGTCTTATGATATCTATGGATAAATTGGCTGAAAGAATATTATTAGTTGAAAGCTTTAAGATGATTTATCCTTATTCTAATCTATTGCCTAAGGTTAATGAATTATATAGATGGTATATATACACTTATTTCTATGGCGACAATCACGACCCTAACTTTAATGAAAATACTTTTGTGATGAAAGAAGAAGCCCTTAAAAAATTTGAAGAAAACGTAAAGAAATATGAGTATACTACTTTTGCAGATATAATAAGAGAGTTTATGGAAAATCTAAAACAAAATAATAATGTGATCAATGACGAAATCAGAGAAAAACTTAATAATAGATTAAACTAATCACAAAATTTCCCTCTCATAATATTATATATTACGTAATATTATTAATAGGGGGGATTTTTTTGTTATCTAGAAAAGAGTTTATTCAAATTTCACTAGAAACAAATCTATTTTTTCAAAGGATTATGAAGGAACATCTATTTTTTATACAAACTAGCTTTCCGCCAATCAATAAGTCTGAAATGGAAGAAGCTAATATATTAAAAAAATCCTTTGAAGCACTGCTATCAGAAACCGTTATATTTGGCAATTGTGCAGTAAGAAATGAAATTTTACAATCAAATGAAATTGTAACACCTTTCACTCTAAGAGCAGAAGAAATATCATCAAGATTAACTGGTGCTTCTCTAAATATGGAAATTACTGAAGCTGAATATAATTTAAGATCAGATCCAAACTTTAATTATACAGAATGGCTTGAAGAAAAAATCTGCAACATAAACATGAGATCAATAAATTTATTAGAAGAAGTAATTGAGCTTAAAAAGAAACTGCTTAAATCAGAGTTAGAATGCAAAATATTTACAACCCTTTATCCTCTTTTAATAGAACATATCCTTCGAGAAGCTGAATTGTATATGAATACATTAAAAAGCCTACAAAATAGAAAGCTACCTGATAGAACCCCATGTGATGATTTAAACTTTTGGAATCAAATAATGGAAGAACATTTAGAGTTTATTGATGGGCTACTTGACCCTACAGAAGAAGAATTGAAGGAAACTGCGGAAGAATTAGCAGAAAATGTTGAAAAGATATTAGAAGAAAAGTGTAATAAAAACAATGAAAAAGAGATATTAAATAAGAGTCTAAAATCAACAGAAAACATAATGGCTTTTAAAAAAGCAGGTACTGAAGGTTTATTAGCATGTAAAATCAAGTCCATCATCATACCTCTACTAGGAGACCATGTCCTAAGAGAATCAAACCATTTTTTAAGAATGATGAAAGAAATGAAAATCTGATGGAAAATCCATCAGTTTTTTCATTTATATATATTCTAATATAAAAAAGGCTTCTTAAGAAATATTATAAGGAAGCCTTTTTTGAAACTCATTTACGTAAAGTTATTGAAATAAAAAGAAAAAAGTATAACTTTCCTATTCGTTATAAGTTATAATAATTATATTAACTAATGGGAGTAGATAAAATGAGAAATATTAAGATGCATTTACAATTCGACGGTAGCAGATATGCTGGATGGCAGAGATTAGGTGATGATGATAATACTATGCAAGGCAAACTAGAAGCTTTGCTTAGAAAAATGACTTCTGAAGATATAAATGTAATAGGATGTTCAAGAACTGATAAAGGAGTCCATGCCAAAGCATTAGTTTGCAACTTCTTTACTAATTCTACTATGACAATAGATGAAATGGAAGAATATATTAATCGCTATTTACCTGATGACATAGTAGCCTATGAACTATCAGAGGAAGATGAAAGATTTCACTCTAGATATAATGCAAAGTCCAAATTATATAGATATACAATAGATAATAATAAATACCAAGATGTATTTACTCGAAAATTTACTTCTCATGTTCCTAAAAAATTAAATATAGCTTTAATGCAAGAAGCTGCTAATAAACTGATAGGAACCTTTGATTTTGCAGCCTTTACTACCATGAAGTCAAAGAAGAAAAGTACTGTAAGGACTATAATGAATATCAATATCTCAAGGGAAAACAATTATATTTATATAGATTTTGAAGGAGACGGTTTTCTTCACAATATGATTAGAATAATTACTGGAACCTTAGTTAGGGTTGGGAAAAAAGAAATTAGCCCCAAAGATGTACAGTCTATCCTTGAGGCTAAAAATCGTAGTATTGCAGGACCTATGATTGAGGCTAAGGGATTGTGTTTGATGGCGGTTAGGTATTAGATTTTCCTAACCCCTATTATAAAAAATATTATTCCCATAAGTGCCAATATCCCTATGTTTGGTAGTATATCCCCTATACCTCTACCATATATTATAAGATTCTCTATACCCTCTAAAGCCCACTTTTGTGGTGTTAAATTAGCTAAGAATAGCAATATCTTTGATTCAACTATCTCTAATGGCCACATAGTCCCACCGAGCATAGATGTTCCAGTAAGAATTATTGGGGATATGGCTGATAGTTGCCTATGCGTTTTAACGAATCCTGCAACCATTAAACCTAAACTCGTTGTAGTAAAAATAAAAGTAACGGCTACAAGGATAACTCCAGCAATGCATTCTCCCCAATACATCCCCATCAAATATTTAGTCAGTACTACTAGGATAGATATCTGTAAAGCACCTATAAAAAACGTAGCAATTAAGTTTCCTGAAAGTATTTCTGCCTTAGTCAATGGTGAAATAAGCATCTTATCCCAAGTATGATACTGTCTATCTTCAAGGATTGAGCCTATACCAAAGACAATGGTGTACATTGAAAGATATAAAATCATACCTATGGTCATATGCTTTGAATTATCATATTCTTCAATATTATTGGAGTTAATAAAGGACTTGACTACTGTCATTGGCCTTCTTCTGTTAAAAGAGTCTTGAATATCTTTATATATTACGGTTTCCATGGATTCATTGTCAATTGGTTTTAATTCATTAAGATATTCTGTTATCTCTTTCGCTATATTCGATGTTGATTGAACATTAAATAATGTATTAGTTGCTAAATTTTCAAGGACAAATATATTTATATCCTCTTTAGCTTTAAGAATAGATATATGATCTCCCTTGAAGTAAATACCTGCAAGGACTTTTCCTTCCTCTACCTCCATTTTCACTAAATCGTATTCCACTTCTTCAAAGGAATAAGCTTTACTTTTCTTTATTTCAGTTAAAAACCTTTCATAGGAAGGAGTTTTATTATCAGTGCAACTAATATACTGTACTTATGAACTCCTCCAGCTGGACCGGAAAATATAAATATAAATCCAAGAGTAAGCACTACCATAATTAATACCATTGCAATATCTTGTTTATACCTCATTAGCTTCAGCATTAGTATGCTTGACATAATTAACTCTTCTCCCTTCATTCTTCAATAAACAGGCTGCAATTATTGTAAATACTATTCCCATTGAAATTAATAAAAAAATATATAAAACAAAGCCTTCAATTCCATATCCATGGTAATTTTTCATCAATGCCTTTATAGTCAATCCATTTAATGTAAAGTTGCTTGCAATTCTAAGCATTGATGGCATAGTCTCTACAGGGATAATGGAGCCACCGAGTGCCGCCATAATTTGAATTAAGAATGAAATGAAAGCATTGACGGTATTATAATTTCTCATTAAATAAACTATAACAGCCAGCATTATACCAAGACTAGCAATGGAGAAAGCAGCTGAAATAAATATAAATAATAAGTTTAATTTGGAACCCCAATCTACCCCAAGAACTAATGAGGAATATATATAAGTTATAATCAATTGCATCATAGTAGATATGAACACTACCGATGCCTTTCCTATTACTATGGTTAATTTTTTCACTCCAGATGCTGACATTCTACCATAGGTGCCCATTTCCTTTTCTTCTAACAAAAATTTCGCTCCATAGCTAGCCCCATATAAAATAAACATGGCGGACATTGCAAAGGCATAATAAGCTTTACTGTTCATTGGTGGTCTATTGTTAAGCGGTTCATATTCTAGTTCTGACCTATCATTTGTCATTGTTTTTGATATTCTATCCATCAAAAGTTCTATATGGTCATTCACATTTCCTTCTATATTCTCCCATACATAAATTCTTGAAAAGGCATTTTTCGAAGCTATATTATAAGTCATTATATCTGTGAATCCTTTAATAATTTCTTCAACTATTGTACTACCAATATTTTTATCAGTTCTTCCAATTACTTCTATATTAACTAGGTTTCTAAATGTAGTGCCAAAATTAACCATAGTATCTCTGATAAATCCCTTTGGTAAAACAACTATTGCCGTTAATTCTTTGTTTGTTAGTTTCTTGATAGCATCTTCTTTTGTCAGTATTTCATATTTAAGGATATCTTTTATTTCTTCATTCTCAAGAAATTCTTCAAAGAATATTTTTTCAATATTATAGTCTTCAAAATTAATCTGTTTAATATCTATGTCAGAATCCTTCGGTATTAAATCAATTAAATCTTCCTTTTCCTGCTCCATTTCATATTCCTTAACTACTGCAATATTGATTTTCTCCATGCTTGATGTATCTTTAAAGGACATAGTTAGTGAATATCCTAATATAGTCATCAAAATTATTGGCATGATTATCAGCATCATTATTGCAGATTTATCACTAAAGATAATCTTTAAATCCTTCATTATCATATCTCTAATTTTCATAACCTCACCCCTAGTCCCTTAAGGCTCTGCCAGTTAAATGAAGAAATACTGTCTCAAGGGTTGGTTTCTTTACATCTATGGATATTATTTTAGTATTAGATTCCTTTGCAACCTGAAGTAAATCTTCCAGTAAGCCTTCTACCATTTCACTTAATACCTCTATTCTATTATCTTTTACTGTTATCTCATCTATATATGGGAAAGCTTTGATTTTATCTACAATCTTATCTGATAAGTCCTTAAATAGCACATCTACTTTCTCCCTGCCATTTACAATTTTAATAAGTTCATCTTTGGTTCCTTCCGCTAACAATTTTCCTTTATCCATTATACAAATCTTGTCACAAAGTTCTTCTACCTCTTCCATATAATGGCTGGTATATATAATTGTCATTCCTTCTTTGTTTAACATCTTTACTGTATTTAATATATGATTTCTTGATTGAGGATCAATTCCAACAGTTGGCTCATCCATAATAAGTATCTTAGGTTTGTGTAAAAGAGCCGCCCCTATATTTAATCTTCTTTTCATACCTCCAGAATATTTATCTACTCTGTCCTTTAATCTATCTGAAAGTCCAATAATTTCACCTATTTTCTCTATTCTTCTATTCAATTCCTTGCCCCTTAAACTATAGACATGACCCCAAAATTTAAGGTTATCCA
>CAYMGW010000056.1:9460-9859 GCA_964390085.1 uncultured Tissierella sp. | reverse complement strand
GAAGTGCTAGTAGATGAATGCATATGATTATTATGATTGTGGTGATGCCTTGATGTATTGGTCCTTTTAGTTACTAATTTAGCTACTACTATCAGAACTGGCTGTTTATTATTTGAATTCCACTCTCCTACTCCCCTTACAACATTAAATATAATAATACCTAATACAACTATAAAAAATATTGGAAATATAGCTGACATAAAAGAAAACATACCAAATCCGTACATTGCTAGCCCTCCTAGTTTTTCTTTATTATATCATATTAATTTATTTACGATATGGATTTTTTGTACTACCTTATCCTATAGAACTTGATCACTTCCACATGAAAAAAACCGCAGGGGGTATAAACATGAAAACCATTCTATTTTTTTTAATAATTCATTTTCTTCTTCGGTT
>CAYMGW010000056.1:5858-9450 GCA_964390085.1 uncultured Tissierella sp. | reverse complement strand
AAGGATTATTTTTAAAATTTTACCAAAAGAACAAATAAATTTAAATTAATTATTGATTTTCCTAATGTTGATACTCCTGTATATTACTATTCTAATAACATTTAAATAATCCTTCAAATAATTAAAATAAATAAGTAACTATTTAGTTTATGGGTATTAACAAAATAATAATAGAAGATAAGAATTTTAATAAAGGCGCTAGAATAATGAATATGATTAAAGTATTAAATAAAGGCTATGTAAGAGGGGTGTTAAAATGACCGATTTATTATCTAAGAAATGTATCCCATGTAGTATAGGGGCTGACCCTTTAAATAAGGAGGAAATTCATGAGTATTTGAAAAATCTTAAAGAAGGTTGGCAAGTAGTAGAGGATAAATATATTGAAAAGACCTATAAGTTTAAAGACTTTAAGGAAGCCTTAAATTTCACTAATCAAATTGGTGAACTAGCTGAAAATGAGGGACATCATCCAGATATCTCCCTTTCTTGGGGTAAGGTAGTATTAAAGCTTTGGACCCATAAAATCAAAGGACTTCACGAAAATGATTTTATTCTAGCTGCCAAAATTGACGAATTAATTTAGTGGAATTTAAAAAGGGAGAAATTCTCCCTTTTTTAGTTTAAACATGTTAACAAATTCCTTTAATTAAATTTAAATCTGTCTCCAAGCTCCTTTTCAATATATAAATCTTTCAATCCCCAAAACTCTTTGAATTTAATATATTTATCTATTGTTTCTTTATTATTCTTATTATCAGTTTTTATTGCCCTTATTAATATATTTTTAGGAGTATGCTCCATATTTATGAATTCTAACAATTGTACCTGATAGCCTAAAATTTCTAGCACATTAGCCCTAAGGCTATCTGTCACTAATGATGCTAATTTTTCCTTTATTATTCCATGGTTTAACATTGGTTCTAATACTGGATTGTGGATTTTATCATAGAATTCATGTTGACAGCAAGGCACTGAGAGAATGGCCTTCGCTTCCCAGTTTACAGCTTGCACCAATGCTGCATCAGTAGCAATATCACAAGCATGAAGGGTTACAACCATATCTACATTATCAAGCCCTTCATAGTCCTTGATATCTCCATGTATAAACTTTAATCTATCATAGTTTAAATCCATGGCTACTTCATTGCAGAAAAGAATTACATCTTCTTTTAAATCAAGACCTATAATGTTTACATCTAAATTTAAAATATTTACAAGGTAATGATATAATGCAAAGGTTAAATAAGACTTCCCACATCCAAAGTCTATAATATTTAATGTTTTATCCTTATTAATCTTTGGAATAACGTCAGCCACCATCTCTAAGAATCTATTTATCTGTCTAAACTTATCATATCTTTTAGAAACCACTTTCCCATTTTCATTCATTACACCAAGTCTTATAAGAAAGTCTACAGGCTCACCATCTTCAATTATATAAGACTTCTTTCTATTATGGGACAAATCTATTTTTTCCTTTGTAGGCTTCTTTTTTAAAATATTTGCTTTTCCTTTTTTATTTACTAATATTTGATAATCAGCTTCCTTTGTGAAGATTATCCCTTGCTTAAAGTTTTCTATTAAAAGTTTTTCTACTTCACTAATAAACTCAGAAGCTTCAAGGTTTTTGTGTAGTACTTTATTTTTATATTCATAAGTAAATTGTAGTTTTATCTCATCTTTTATCAATACTGGTTTAATAGTTACTTTATTAAAACTCTCTTCATCTTTTCTTCTTAAGTTACTAAGTACTCCATATATTATTTCATCATTTAAAATAATTTCTTCTAACAATTTTATAACTTCATCCATTGAAAATCTCCTTATATTTCATAATCCACTACTACTCGAGACTCCCTAACTTTCCCTATATATTCAGCTACCTTTACATGGGCAGGGTGCTTTTGATAAATGTTTAAATCATCTTGATTTGCAAACTCTGAATATAGGACAATATCGTAAGCTCCTGCATCATCTACTATATTAATTCCAACTTCTATATTTACTATTTCCTTAATATCTTTCTTTAAAGCCTCTAGTTCTTCCTTTATAATCCTTGCATTCTCTAACTTATCTTTTCCCTCAGCATTATCTTTTAACTTCCACATTACTATATGTTTTATCATGTGTATCTACTCCTTTATTTATAATCTAATTCTAATTATAATATACTACTTAATACTTCTCCAATGCTACTATTAAAAGTTAGTAAAGCCCTTCTATCATAATGAGTTTCTGATTTGTTGATTAAAACTAATTTATTTCCCCTATAATATTCAACTAAACTTGCTGCTGGATAAACAGTTAAGGATGTCCCGCCTACGATTAAGACATCTGCATTTCGAATATATTCTAGGGCTCTATTTAATACATTCATATTTAAACTTTCTTCATAAAGTACCACATCAGGTTTCACAACTCCACCACATGCATCGCAAATTGGTATCGAAGGAGCTTCAAGTACATAGTCTAAAGAAAAGAATTTATTGCATTTATCACAATAATTTCTATATACAGAGCCATGAAGCTCAAACACATTCTTTGAGCCAGCCATTTGATGAAGTCCATCAATATTTTGTGTAATTACAGCTTTAAGTTTTCCTCTTCTCTCCAATTCTGCCAATGCAATATGTGCTAAATTAGGTTTTGCGTCAGGATAAATCATTTTAGTTTTATAAAACTCATAAAAATCCTCAGTATCTCTTTTATAACATGTATGACTTAACATATATTCTGGAGGATATTTAGAGTTCTTTGCTGTAGTATAAAGACCTGATGCAGATCTAAAATCAGGTATATTGCTTTCAGTAGATACTCCTGCACCCCCAAAAAATACAATATTATCACTATCACTTATTATTGATTTTAGTTTTTCTATAGTCACATTATCAGCTCCTTGTATTCTACTTTAATGTAATCTCTGGCCCTTCCTCATATGCTGAACCCATTATACAAAGTTTATTTAATATCAATGCAAATAACATATATAAACTCTTTAGTCTTTCAATATCCTTAATTACACCCATAGTTTGAAAATAAAGTTCATCTACGCCTTCTGGAAAATCCGTACCAAACCAACCTTCATCATCCTTTACTTCAAGATATATATTCTCCTGGGAGCTTATAAGCTCTCGAATCTTATCACTTGAAAATAATTCTCTTAATTTTGACTCATCATTTCCTTTGATAATAAATTTTTCGTCAAATTCTGGATATCCTATCTCAACATCTTGCATACCAAAGGTCTTTCCTATATCACTAAACCATCCACTCTTATAAATTTTAAAATTAAATCCATCCTTATTCACATAAGGTGCTCTTATCCTAGTATACGTTGTGCTTGTTTTTCCACTAGATTGTGTATATGTATCCAATGTAACTACCCAATTTTCAAATCTAGCAACTACTTTTTTTGCTTTCCAAATTCCCTCATTTACAAAATCTGCTCCTATTTCATTTGCAAATTGACTCCATATTTCCTCCTGACTTGGTCCAAAAATATTTCTTAATAAACTCATGATATCACCTCTACTTTGTTTATACCCCATATCTGAACTCTAAAAGTTACTTAGCCTATTCTTTTGTTTAT
>CAYMGW010000056.1:0-5848 GCA_964390085.1 uncultured Tissierella sp. | reverse complement strand
GTGAATAACTTTTTATAATTTACATCCTTCTAAAGCTTTCGTCCACATTTAGGACAATATTCAAAATCAGAATCAATTGAATAATTACAGTTTGGACATACTCGTTGTCTACTATAATTCATGTTTATAAGGTGTAAATCTGCTTCATTGATACTGCTCTTCTCTCCCCTCTCAATAGCCCTACCCAAATCATTCTCTATGGTATAGAGACTACCACAGCAGGTATTTCTCACATAATATTTTTTATTCCATTTGAAAATAGGGATAAAAAATAGGCTAAAATATGTATAGGTCATAAAAACCTCTAATCTCCCATAAGAACTACAACTTGGACATATAATGGTCTGTACAAAATCTATATCTTTTTCCTTTGTGGAAATTCCAAATATAAAAAACATTCTCTTCCTCTTCTCCCTCCAGATTATCTTTTTACTTTTTTTGAAAAATATAAGTCACTAGAAAACCTCTTTCCTCTTCATTTTCGATATAATTAAGAAGCTCAAAGGAACTTTCCAAAATTTTAAAATCTCCTGGTTGAATTAAATCTTCTTCTCTTATTTTCTCATCTACTTTATGTTTATACCCAAAACCAGATATAAATAAAATTCCATTATTAGATATGTGATTCTCAATCCCTGCGAGATTTTCTTGACTTATTCTATAATGGTTAACTAAGATATTATCAAATATTCCAATATATTTTAATGCATCAGGTATACTTAAGTCTACTTGCTGGGTAGTTATAGAATAGTTTACTCTTTTTACAAACCTCTCTAAACGTTCTATAGCCTTAATACTAAAGTCTACTCCTGTAACATTAAATCCATTTTCAAGAAGAAATAAGGTATTTCTACCATCTCCACATGCTAAATCAAGAACAGAGCCTTTTTTAAAATAATTAATATTATCTGCTAATGTGCCTTCTGGGCCTAAGGGTGCATCACTTCTTTGAGCAAATTTTTCATCCCAGTACCCTTTATCTCCCATGTATTCCATTTTTATATCCTCCTTAGTGTTTACCATATTCCCCTTTTCCTAATAATTTTTAAGAGAATCTACTTTAAGTTTTAATAAGTTTATTCAAAGTTCTCTACTTTAACACTTAATAATCCTGTTTTCATAATAAGATTTCTTAAATGTTTATTATACATAGCAGGTACTTTCATATTTTTCATCCTAATATTCCATATCAATGATTTAGTATAAGAACCATATAATATATCAAACTTAAAAAAATCTTCTTTTAATGCCTTTGCAAGGGCTAAGGAACTTCTAAAAGCATAACTTAATCCTTCAGCGGAGCTAGGACTTATAAAACCAGCGGCTTCTCCAATCAATGCAATTTGATTGTTCCCAGTGCATATTTGATTTGAGCTCTTAGGTCTAAGCAAATGTGTACCTTCTATCTTAATACTATTTTCTAATTTAAATCCTTTGCTTTTCAATTTTTCCTTTAATAATTGAAAATTTTTATGCACATTTCCATTTGGCTTTAGTGCAGACCCTACAATTAAAAGGTCTTCCTTTGGAATAGTCCATGAATAAAAATCCGTTATTTCTCTATCAAAGATTGCCCCATAATAATCTAAATGGCAATCCGTCTTAAACCATTCTTGCATTGATATATAAATATTAGGATTTGGATAGTTACTAAAACCTTGTTTTCTAACTTTTGAAAATGCACCATCTGCTCCTACTATTATCTTTGTCTTCTCCTCATATTCCTTTCCATTGTAAATAAATTTTACTTTAACCCCATCATTAGTAATATTATAAGATTTATATATACAATTATAAATAATATTGACCTGGGACGGTATCAAACTAGCTAGCCATTTATCAAATCCTTCTCTATCTATGTTAATATAATTTCTCTGATAATATCTTTCATTGGAATTATCAAAGTCTAACACCCGAACTGCAAATAGTTGGGGACTCATAAGAACAGACTTAGGTACACCTAAGCCAAACTTTGCCAGCATTAATTGAGCATCAGGTGCTATTAATCCACCGCAGGACTTTACTCTATTATACTCGTGGTTCTCCTGAAAATCCCTTCTTTCTAATACTAGCACCTTATAATCTTTTCCAATTAATCTTGCTAATGTAGCTCCTGCTGGGCCACCACCTACAATTATAACATCATACACGCTATTACCCCCGTTCTTCTATTACATTTATCTTATATGTCTAAGCCATATTTTAAGCTTATATATTTTTTTCTCAATCCAGCCTCGATTTTCAGGTAACATATTAATATTACACGATTCACCTATATAATCAACTACCTCATAAACTGTCATTTTGTTTGTATCAATATGCTCTTTAAAAATAGGATTACTTAAAGAATTTATGCATCTATTAATCTGCTTAGCAGCCCATGAATTTTTGCTATCCCCTCTTTTCCTTAATCTTTTAATTAATGTTTCTTCATTTGCCATTAGAGTAAAGTGCTTAATATCAATACAGCTTTGCCTCAATCTTTCTACTATTTCATTATAATATATCTCGCTTGTGATTGTCATAGGAACTATAATAATCCCGTCATAATGGCTACTCATATATTCGAGCATTTGGTAATTAAAATCTCTCCAAATTGGGTAATCTTGAAAATCATTTAGCTTCAATTCTTTAGGTATATTATCTCTAATAAAATATCCTATTTCCTCTGGATCATATACATATGAATTCTTTATTCTCCTATTTAATTCATATGCTACATTTGTTTTACCACTGCCAAATGCTCCATTAATCCAAATTATCATAAAAATGCCTCCAAATATATAAATTCTATAAAAATATCGCCCCCAGAACAAATGGAATTATCGCACCTAAGGCCCATATCTTCCCTTTAGATTTTGATGTTTTATTGTTATCTAATCTAAATAAATACCAAGATAAAAAAAAGCTTATTAAACCAGAGGATATTAGTAAACATAAAGAAATTATAGGATTAAAAGAGGAGTCCATTCTTGTTGCTAATGCTTGATATGCATCCATAGCATAAGTTGTAGGAAGTAGCTTGCTAAACACGGCTACAGATTCTGGTAAAAAACTAGCTGGGAACATCAAGCCTCCTATTAACATAGATGGCAAGAATAGTGCCTGAGCAAAAATTACAGTCACAGATGTATTATCTGCTATACTTCCAATTAATAAAGCTAAGCCAGAAAATGTTATAGTAGTGGATATAAATACTAAAATTAGTCCTAAAATATTTGATGGCAATGGTGTCTTATATAGAATTGGAGCAGATATTAATATTATAGTTGTTACTATTATTGTATGAATGATAGTGGAAACAGTTGGCATGGTAAGCATTGATAGTTTAGATACCCCATTGATTTTATAAGCTCTAAATATACCGCTATTTCTTGATGTTACCAAACTATTTGGCATTCCTAATACTGTACTGACTAATATGCTAAATATCATCATTGATGGTATTAAAATATCACTATATTGTGGATTTAACTTTGGCATAATAGCTCCGATTACAAAATAAAAACCAAGAGGAAATAAATAATTCATAAGTAATAATGTTTTATCTCTTAAGCCTGATTTTAAATCAAATAAAAGATGTATTGAAAAAGCTTTCATTGTATCCCTCCTATTGAAGTTATCTCTAAAAATCTTTCCTCTAAAGACGGTCTTTCCACTCTAAGATCAATTAAACTATCTCCATTTTCTTCTATTAGATTCATTAATTCCATTACTTTTGTACCAGGTTTATCAGAATAAAAAATGTAGTACTCATCTACAGTTATATCCGTAAGTCCTAATAAGGCAGTACCAACTGTCCTAACAGAAATCTTAGTCTTTGATGAACCAGAAGCCACTATTTTTTTAGGTGCATCTATCACCATAATTTTACCTTTCAGTAAAATTGCTATTCTATCTGCCATTTTCTCTGCTTCCGCCATATCATGGGTTGCAAGAAGTATTGTAGTTCCTTGAGCCTTTAATTCATTCATTAAGCTATGAAGCTCAACTCTAGATTCTACGTCTAATGCAGCTGTAGGCTCATCTAAGATAAGTATTTGTGGATCATGACAAACTGCTAAGGATATTAATAGCCTTTTCTGCTGGCCTCCTGACAAAGCTTGATACTGAGTATTTAATTTATCCCAAAGATTCAATCTCTTTAATAAATCATATCTTGGTTTGACATCATGGTAAGCTGAAAATAACTGCATTGCCTCTTTTACAGTAATTGTGGAAGGCAAGCCAGATGATTGAAGCTGCACTCCTATTAGATTTTTTAATTTCTTATCATCTTTTGATGGATCTACTCCCATAATATCAATTGTCCCACCATCTGGAGTTCTCAGGCCTTCAAGACATTCTAATGTACTTGTTTTCCCAGCACCATTTGGACCTAGTATTCCAAAAACCTCTCCCTTATTAACTTCAAAGCTTATACCATCTACAGCTATAAAATTTCCATAAGTTTTTGTGAAATTATTCACTTTTATTGCTACATCACTCATGGTATCCCCCCTAATTAATTTTTTCTTCAATTTTAAATTTCTAGCTCATCATTTTAATTTTAAAATATATGAATATCCATTTTTATTTTCTTTATATTTTCTAAATCTTGCTTTTTCAAAGATTTTTTGTGATGCTATGTTATATGAATATATTTCATTAACATATATTTCATCAAAACCAAGCATTTCTGCTCTTTGTATTAAAGCCTTAATAACTTTGTATCCTATTCCTTTCCCACGATAATCTTTATTTCCTATTACTATTGGCATATCATCTTTCCAAAATGTTACATCTCCTATTGGGATATATTCATTTCCTTCCTCAACCTCAATAAAATACAACTCTCCCTTATTATTTAAATAATTATACATCCTTTCAAGTTTATCAGTATCATATAATTCTGCATCTTCTCCATCTACTAGTTTCACTGTTTCTTCGTCTTTATACCAAGCTAATGCAAAATCAAATTTACCATCAAATTTTCTTAAACGTAGATCTGTATCTATCTCTATATATTTAGGTTGATTAGTCCTTTCATTATTTATATTGTTCGATATTTCCACTATAATCATATCCTTTCATGTATCTTGCTCTCAGTATTTAAGGGGTGAGGATATTTTTATCATCTAGATTATATTCTTTTACACGGTATATAATAATCTAAAATTACTTACTCCATTCTCTTTTCAGTACTCCATAGACAACACAGTTTACATAACCATAATTAAGCAATTCCCCATCTCTGATTATACCTTCCTTAGTAAATCCAAGCTTTTCTGGAATGGCTCTGCTCTTAAGATTATCTTCTGCACATCTAATTTCCACTCTATTTAATCCCAAAGTATTAAATGCATAGTCAACAAATTCTCTACACACTTTTGTCATTATTCCTTTACCTACATATTTTTCATCTAGCCAATAGCCTATGCTTATTTCTTTTATACTACGATTTATACCGTGAAAACCTATAACACCTGCAAACTCTCCTTTATACCATATACTAGCATCAAATCCATTATTTGCAGCATATTGCCTTTTACTACTTTCTATAAATGCTCTCGTATCATCTACAGTTTTCGTACTATCAACCCACGGTAAATACTTTCTCAAATGTTCTCTACTTGAATCAATTGATTTAAACATCTCCTCTGAGTGATGTATATCAACTAATCTTAATTCAATATCATTATCAATTATATGCTTAAACATTAATTCCCCCTCCATTCATTTCTTATTTTAAATGAGAAGTATCAGCTTCTAATATAATATTAGTTCCATTATCTTCCACTTCAATTATAGTAAGAGAAGTACCTTGTAAAAAAGGAGGCCCCCATAGCTCTTCTAAAGGATATTTTTT
>CAYMGW010000055.1:2095-9979 GCA_964390085.1 uncultured Tissierella sp. | reverse complement strand
CATTTACTTGAAGCTCATTATCAAAGAGAGGTATATAGGATAATTGATGCTGGAGGATCTGTTCAAGCTGCTACATTAAATAAATTAAAGAAAGAAACTTTAGAGAAATTCTGGGGAGATACTGTAAAGATTAATGATGGTGCGGAGCTGACTTGGATGAGACAGCCACATTATTATATGGGATTATATCCATATACTTACAGTGCAGGCCTTACTATAGCAACAGAAGTTAGCAAGAGAATTTTAACTGAAGGTCAAAAGGCCCTAGATGATTGGAAAGAAGTTCTAAAAGCGGGAGGAACTAAGACACCTGTAGAATTGGCACAAATGGCAGGAGTGGATATTACAACAGATAAGCCACTATTAGATACTATAGAGCATATAGGTAATATAATAGATGAGATAATTGCATTAACAGAAGAAATAGAGAAACAATAATTCAAAAAAAGATAACTTCACTGTTACACAGAAGTTATCTTTTTATTTTTTCACTAAATGAAATATGATATACTAATAAAGAAGTAAATATATAAAGAGGTGTTTTTGTGTTAGTAATTTTACTTAAAAATCTAGCAAGCAGAGTTGGAATAATATTAGTTCTAGCACTTTTTCTTTCGAAGATTGGATTGTTTAGAAAATTAGTTTCAAAAGAAAATATTGATATTAAAGATAAAGTATTGCTATCTACTATTTTTGGTGTATTTGGGATAATAGGTACTTATACGGGGATACATTTACAAGGGGCAATAGTGAACTCTAGAGTTATTGGCGTTTTTGTAGGAGGATTACTTGGAGGACCAATGGTTGGAATTTTATCTGGTATTATTGCAGGAGGCCATAGGTTTTTAACAGATATAGGCGGCTTTACTGCTATAGCTTGTGGGGTATCAACCTTATCTGAGGGTGTTATGGCAGGATTCCTCAAAAGAAAGTTTGAAGGTAGTCCTTATAGAATAACCTTTGCTTTAATATCTGGAGCTATAGCCGAAGTAATGCAGATGATAATAATTCTTTTAGTTGCTAAGCCTTTTTCTGAAGCATTAAGCTTAGTTAAAATAATAGGAATTCCAATGATTATTGGAAATGGAATAGGTATAGCGGTATTTATTGCCATAACAGATAGTATATTTAAGGAGATTGAAAATGAGGCAGTTTATCAAGCTCAATTGACTCTTAAAATTGCAGATAGAACCTTAGCATATTTTAGGAAGGGCTATAATGAAGAGACAGCAAGAGATACAGCAAAGATAATTTATGATATGACAAAAATAAAGGCTGTATCGTTTACTGATACAGAAAAAATATTAGCTCATGTTGGTATAGGAGAAGACCATCATTTGTCAGGTAGCCCAATAAAAACTAATTTAACAAAAGAGGCTTTGCTAACTAAAAAATATTTGGTAGCTAATACAAAAGAAGAAATAGGTTGCGAGCACAAGAATTGTCCATTAAAATCGGCTATAATAGTTCCTATAAAAGAAGAGGATAAAGTTATAGGAATGTTGAAACTATATAAAGGGCAAGAAAACTCAATAACTAAGGTAGATAAGGAATTAGCCTTAGGTTTGGCACAAATCTTCTCTACTCAAATAGAGCTAAGTAAAATAGATTATCAAAGAGAGCTATTATCTAGATCTGAACTAAAAGCATTGCAAGCTCAAATAAATCCACATTTTTTATTTAATGCTATCAATACTATAGTATCACTAACTAGGACTCAACCAAATGATGCTCGTAGACTTCTAATACATCTTGGTAATTATTTTAGGAATAATTTACAGCAGGAGACTGAAGTAGTAGATTTATACAAAGAAATAGAACATATAAGCTCTTATGTTGAAATTGAAAAAGCAAGATTCGGAGACAAACTAGAAATCATATATGATATACCAGAGAGTATAGATTGCAAGCTTCCTCCTTTACTCCTTCAACCAATAGTAGAAAATGCAATTAAACATGGAGTATTAGGTAAAATTGAAGGCGGAAGAGTTGAAATAATTGCAAGAGATAATGGTAAAGAAACAAAGCTAATGGTGAAAGATGATGGAATTGGCATAGCTAAGGAAGATTTAGATTGCTTATTTAATGAATGTGATAATAAGGAAAGTATAGGACTTAAAAATGTTAATGAGAGGTTAAAAAATAAATATGGTAAGGAATATGGATTAATTCTTGAATCTGAAATTAACAAGGGAACTACAGCTACTATGATAATTCCTAAATTCTAAGGAGATGGTTAATTTGCAAAGATGTTTAATTGTAGATGATGAAATGCCTGCTCGTCAAGAATTATTGTATATTTTAAGCAGTATTGAAGATGTAAAGGTTATAGGTGAGGCTTCAAATGGTATAGAAGCCTTAGAATTAATTAAAACCCTTAAACCAGATATCGTTTTTTTAGATATTCAAATGCCACAAGTAAGTGGAATGGATGTTGCTAGAAGATTACTAGAAGAAGAGCATAAACCAATAATAATCTTTGTAACAGCCTATGATCAATTTGCTGTGGAAGCCTTTGAAGTAAATGCAATAGACTATTTATTGAAACCTATATCTGAGGAGAGATTGCAAAAAACATTAGAGAAAATAACTTCAAATAAAAAGAGCGATGAGGAAGTTGATTATAATAAGTTAAGCAGGTTAATTCAGGACATAAAATCTAATACGAAGGTAGCTCCCCAAAGAATATCTCTTTATTACAAAAATAAGCTTATTCCAATAGAAACAAAAGATATTATATATGCAACAATAGAGGATAAAAATACTGTAATAATTTGTAATAAGGGAAAATTTGAGGCTAATTGTACTTTAAATGAATTAATGGATAGACTTGATTCTTCAACATTTTTTAGATCCCATAAATCTTATATAGTAAATCTAAATTATATAGAGTCCATAGAACCTTGGTTTAACTCTACTTACAATATAAATCTAAGAGGACATAAAGAGATAATTCCAGTAAGCAGAAGCTATGCAAAAGCATTTAAAGAAGCTATGAATATAGACTAATGCATCTTAACTCTTAAATTTGCATCTTAGATACTAAATATGACATCTTGTCCAAAAAGTCTCCTTATTAATATTTCATTGCGATATCATTATATTGAATTAATATTAATAAGGAGGTTTTTTTATGACACAATTCATCATTGGAATTATCATACTTATAGTAGGTTATTTTGTCTATGGAAAAATTGTAGACAAGCAGTTCGGTGTTGATGATAGTAAAGAAACACCAGCTACAAGATTAGAAGATGGTATAGACTTTGTACCAATGAGCTGGCCAAAAATCTTCTTAATCCAATTATTAAATATTGCTGGATTAGGACCAATTTTCGGGGCAGTTCAAGGAGCATTATTTGGACCAGCAGCATTTATTTGGATTGCTTTAGGTAGTATTTTTGCTGGTGGAGTACATGACTATTATTCAGGTATGCTTTCATTAAGACATGATGGTCAATCTATATCTGAAATAGTTGGTATTTACTTAGGTGAAGGTGCAAGAAAGGTAATGAGAGTATTCTCCGTTATATTACTTATTTTAGTAGGTACAGTATTTATGACAGGACCTGCTAATCTAATGGCTAGTATCAAATTATTTGGATTAGGCAATGCAAATATTTGGTTAGGGATAGTATTTATTTATTATTTCTTAGCTACAATATTACCAGTTGATAAGGTAATTGGTAAAATCTATCCATTGTTTGGTTTAGCTTTACTTACAATGGCATTTGGAATTGGTACTATGATTGTAGTAAAAGGATATGAATTACCAGCCTTTACATTATCAAGTTTACATCCAAAGGGATTACCTCTATGGGCTTTCTTATTTACTACAATTGCTTGTGGTGCAATTAGTGGATTCCATGCTACTCAATCACCAATGATGGCAAGATGTATGACAAAAGAAAGCTACGGTAGAAGAATATTCTATGGTTCAATGATAGCTGAAGGTGTAATAGCAATGATTTGGGCAGCAGCAGGTATGGCATTCTTCCATGGCATTCCAGGATTAGCTGAAGCTTTAGGAAATGGCGGACCAGGAGGAGTAGTTAATACTATTTCTATTAGCTTATTAGGACCTATAGGTGGAGTATTAGCTATGTTAGGAGTTATTGCTTGTCCTATTACTTCAGGAGATACAGCTTTTAGATCAGCAAGACTTACTATAGCAGATGCTATAAAATTTGATCAAGGACCTATTAATAAAAGATTAATGTTAGCTTTACCTTTATTTGTTATTGCATTTGGACTAACAAGAATTGATTTTAATATTATTTGGAGATATTTTGCATGGTCAAATCAAACATTGGCTATGATAACATTATGGGCAGCTGCAGCTTATTTAGTTAAAAATGGTAAGAGCCACTGGACTACTAGTATTCCAGCAACATTTATGACTGCAGTATCCTCAACATATCTATTACAAGCACCAGAAGGATTTAAATTATCTACAACAATAGCATATCCTGTAGGAGCTATTATAGCTGTAGGAACTATGGCATTCTTTCTTGTTAAGGCAAAATCAGTAAAAACCGTAAAAGCATAATTATATATAAAACAAGTAAAAATCAGGGAAACCTGATTTTTATTTATAAATAACATAAAAAAACTTGATAAATATATGCATTATGGATTATATTATTAGTAGGAAAACTTTACGAAAAAGGAGCTAATACTATGAATTTAGTCTATAAGGGAAAAACAAAAGATGTTTATGAATTAGAAAACGGAAACTATTTATTAAAATTCAAAGACGATGTAACAGGAACAGATGGAGTATTTGATCCAGGAGCTAATACTGTAGGATTAAGTATAGAAGGAGTAGGTAAGGCTGGACTTAGACTAACTAAATTCTTCTTCGAAAAATTAAATGATATGGGAATACCAACCCATTATGTAGATGCAGATATAGAAAATGCCACTATGACAGTATTGCCTGCAAAGATGTTTGGTAAGGGTGTAGAAGTAATCTGTAGATATAGAGCTGTAGGTAGCTTTATGAGAAGATATGGAATGTATGCTACAGAAGGTCAGCCTTTAGATGCATATGTAGAAGTTACATTAAAGGATGATGATAGAAATGATCCTCTAATAACTGATGAAGGATTAGATATGTTAGGTATAATGACTAAGGAAGAATATAAAGTCCTAGCTGATTTAACTAAAAAGATTAGTCAGGTAGTCAAAGATGAATTGGCTAAAAAAGGTATGGAGTTATATGATATTAAATTTGAATTTGGCAGAGTTGGAGAAGATAATCATATAGCCTTAATAGATGAAATATCTGGGGGAAATATGAGAGCCTATAAAGATGGAGAATATATTGAACCACTAAAATTAGAACAATTGATGTTAAAATAATAAAAAATCCCTAGACAAATAAAATGTCTAGGGATTTTTATTATAACCCATAGTAAAGATTTATTTTACTTTCTTACCAAGCTTATAGACTGAATCAAGATTAAATAGGGTATCTAAATTATCCAATGGATTTTCATTTAGTACTAGAAAATCCGCATATTTTCCTTCTTCTAGAGTTCCATAATCCTCAAGGATTCCAAGTAAATCCGCACTTGATTTGGTAGAGGATACGATTGCATCCATTGGACTCATACCACATTCAACCATTAGCTTTAATTCATGAGGAGCGGCATCATGAAGATTAAATGGCGTACCGGCGTCTGTACCCATGGCAATTTTAACACCAGCTTTATATGCTTTTTTAAAGCTTTCCCAATGGAACTTCATTACATAGTTTGACTTATCTACAACAAATTTAGGAATACCGGCTTCAACCCCATTTTTAACTATAAAGTAAGGAGCAACTAAAGTAGGAACTAAATAAACACCTCTATCAACCATTAACTGAATAACCTCATCATCAAGAAATATACCATGTTCTACTGAATCTATTCCAGCCAATACTGCATTTTTAATGCCCTGAGTTCCTTGAGCATGAGTAGCAGTTTTCTTTCCAGCTTTATGTGCTTCCACTATAGCAGCTTCCATTTCTTCCATGGAAAGCTGAGGAGAGCCAGGCTCCACACCTTTAGTCATAACTCCTCCAGTGGCCATAATTTTTATAAGGTCTGCACCAGCTTTAAGCTGTTCTCTTGCAGCTTTTCTAAGTTCATCTACACCATCAGACTCTCTTCCAAAAAACCATCCATGACCACCTGTCATAGTTAAACATTTACCTGCTGCTACAAATTGAGGACCTTCAATTAAACCTTCATTTACTGCATCTCTCAAATCAAAATCGATACCATTAGGTGCACCTAAGTCTCTAAAAAATGTAGTTCCAGATAGAAGATGTTTTTTAAGATTAGCCACACCTCTTAAAGCTGTTTTTGCAGTAGATTCTTTTGCCATAATAGAAATAGGGTCTCCTACTGGCTCCATTGTAATATGAACATGACTATTGATTAATCCTGGCATTACAGTTTTACCAGATAAGTCTACTTCTTTAACTCCATCTAAATCCTTTAATTCCTTTACACTTCCAACTTTAGCAATTTTATTATCTTCAACTAAAAAATAAGCATCTACAACTGGAGTTTCTCCAGTACCATTAATCAATGTAAAACCTTTATATAATGTTTTATTAGTCAAAATAATCACTCCTATTTATATTTTATTTATTATATTAAATTTGACATAAATCCTGCTAATATTACTGAAGCAATTGTAACTGTCATAAATCCAGCTACTAACATTTTAGGGAGTATTTCATTAAGTAGAAATTGCTTTTCCTCATCTGTTTTTCCATTAGCATTTGCAACCTCATTGGAAAGAATATAAGTGCCTGGAAAGCCAAATAAGGCAGAAGTCCCTATAGATATAGACATTTCTATAGAATAACCAAGTATTTTTCCCACTAGAGCAGAGGCTATAGCTATGCCTACAAGGCCTAATACTAAACTTGTTACCATAGGGAACAATATTGATAACAACATTTCGGGGGTAGCTTTTGATAGGTTAGAAAATACTACTGACATTAGCCCTAATAAAGCAAGTCCAAAGGCATTTGCCTTAGTCATAATATTTTCTTCTAAAAATCCTAATTCTCTTCCAGCTATACCAACCAATAGGCACATAACATATTTATGTATAAGGCCATTTGTAAGGTCTGCTAGTTTAAAGCCTAATAATGCTACTAGTGCTAGTTTAGCTAGCAATATAAAATTGGTCTGTAAATCCTTTGGTAATGAAGGTACTAATTTATTTTTGGCTGCTATGCCCTCATTTATAGCGTTGTCCAATGTTGTAGCAACTTCCGAACTACTTTGTCTGAAACCTTTAAGTAGTTTTTTAGCTTCTTTATTAAGTAAGAAAGATGCTACAGGATATCCAAAAAATCCTTGAATTACTACCAACAACGTTGCAAATACGGCTATTGCTTCAAGCCCCTTAGCTTTTGCTGCATCTCCCATAATAATAGCTGCTACAACTCCACCAGATATAGGAGGTGCTGAAGCTATGGCATATTCCTTTCCTATGATTGGTGTACCTACAAAGAATAAAAATACACCTATTCCAATTACTGCACTTATTGATATTAAAACAGTTTTCCATTGTTTCTTAAGATCTTGAAAGCTCATTAATGTGCCCATATGAGTGATTAAAAAGGCAATCATAAGTGCACCGAAACCTAAAAGTTGTGCATCTTCCAAGATAGTCTTTGGAAGACCAAACCAAAACCCTATCATAAGCACTACTGATGCAACAAACATCATAGATACTATAGATTTCGACTTGAAGGATATGAAATCCCCAAGGGCATATACTAATAAGACTACTGTTATTGCTAATAAACCATCCATCCTTATTCCTCCTGTTCAAAATAATTTATGTTTTATTTTATAAGGTCTGGCCAGACTT
>CAYMGW010000055.1:0-2085 GCA_964390085.1 uncultured Tissierella sp. | reverse complement strand
AAGATATATCCTTAGAGACGAGATAATTTCCCGTGGTACCACTCTAATTTACAATTTACTTCAATAAATTGTCTCATCAGGTCGAAGGTAATTTCCTTGAACCCTAGCCATATAACGGTGGCTCCCGACCTTATTTACTCCCAATGGTTTTAACAAGGTAGTTCAGGAGTGATTAATATACTTTCTTTACACTGATTCTCACCATACATCAGCTCTCTTTAGTAAAATTTAAGTATTTTTGTCTCCATCTTAACTTTTAGATTTTTTTAAATATGTTTATCATTATAATGTGTTAAAGTGATGTTGTCAAGAAGAATTTTTTAAAAATTTTATTATATTTATTATTTTAATCTCATTGTCTTTCGTGTATCTAAACATTATAATAAAGTAAAGACTTGTTAGGGAGTGCGGATAGATGAACATAGGCTATTTAAGGAAATACATCAAAAAATACAAAAATCAATTTTTTATAGCACTTGCTTTTATAATCCTTGAAACTACAGGGGATTTAATTCAGCCTACTATTATGTCAAAGATAATTGACGAAGGTGTGAAAAGAGGAGATATAAGCTATGTACTAAAACTAGGAGGAGTGATGTTTTTCATGACTGCTTTAGGAGCTACCTTCGCAGTTATTAGGAATATTGTATCCTCTAAAGTAAGTCAAAGCTTTGGAGCCGATCTTCGTGAAGATTTATATATTAAAATACAAAATTTCTCCTTTGATAATGTAGATGAGTTTCATGATGCTTCTTTGATTACTAGACTTACTAATGATGTAAATCAGATGCAAAATTTTTCCCATGGAATGATGAGGATATTTGTAAAGGCTCCAATTCTAGGAATAGGCTCTGTAGTAATGGCATTTTTATTAAATCCCAAAATGGCTCTTATACTATTAGGAGTTGTGCCAGTGGTTGCTGTTATTATTTCATTAAATTTAAAAATTTCCTATCCAATATTTACAAAAATTCAAAAGGCTTTGGATAGGGTCAATGGAGTAATGAGAGAATATTTAGCAGGCATAAGAGTTGTAAAAGCTTTTAATAGATTTGAATATGAAAAAAAACGTTTTAAAATAGTAAATGATGATTTACAGGATATTACTCTTAAAGGTATGAGGATTGTGGCAGTATTTAATCCTATTGTAGCACTGATAGTCAATATTGGAATTGTTTTAATTCTATGGATTGGAGGCTTGAGTGTCAATAGCGGGGACATGGAAGTTGGTAAAATCATGGCATTCATCAATTACATGACTCAGGTTCTTTTTTCTCTTATGATAATGACTAGAATACTAAATATATTTATTAGAGCAAGAGCTTCTGCAGAGAGAATAGGAGAGGTATTTGCAGCAAAAGATGCAATACTCATAAAAGAAAATCCAATATGCCTTAAGGAAATAAAGGGAAGGTTAGAATTTGAAAATGTATATTTTAAATACCATAATACTAGTAGATATGTATTAGAGGCTCTAAGCTTTTCTATAAATCCTGGAGAAACCTTGGCAATTATTGGCTCAACAGGCTCAGGGAAATCTTCTTTGATTAATCTTATACCAAGATTTTATGATGTGACTGAAGGTAAGGTAAAAATTGACGGCATAGATGTAAAAGATATAAATATTAACAACCTACGGGAAAAGATCGGCATAGTTCCACAAAAAGTATTACTATTTACAGGTACTATAAAAGATAATATAAAATGGGGAGATAAAAATGCAACAGTGGAAGAAGTGGAAGAAGTTGCAAAGCTCGCTCATGCCCATGATTTTATTCTTTCTTTCAATGATGGATATAATACTTACTTAGGGCAAGGTGGAGTAAATTTATCTGGAGGACAAAAGCAGAGGCTCTCAATAGCCAGAGCCCTTATAAAAAAACCAGCCATATTAATTTTAGATGATAGTACATCTGCAGTAGATTTAATTACGGAGAGAAAGATAAGACAGGGATTAAGAGAATATCTGAAAGATACTACAACAATATTGATTGCTCAAAGAATAACATCTGTAATGGACGCAGATAAAATTCTTGTAATGGATAGAGGTAAGATAGTTGGTCAGGGAACACATGATGAACTTAT
>CAYMGW010000054.1:0-9988 GCA_964390085.1 uncultured Tissierella sp. | reverse complement strand
TCAAGAGCACCAAAGGCAGAAGGTATTCCATATGATAAAGCTCAGAGATAGGATTATGTTAATTTAAATAAAAATATTATGAAGGAATCAAGGATAGATAAAATAAGAGAAAATCAATAGCTAGTCTCATTTAAATGAGACTAGCTATTGATTTTTATCATAATAGTTCTATTTTTCAAAGGCTTTTATTAACCGTAATATTAAAAACACAATAGCAGCTATTGATAGAATTAAAATAATTTCCGCAGCACCTATCATTTTAAACATTCTAAAAGTCCTTCCTTTTGAATATGTTATATTATTAGTTTGATTATATCATAATAAGTAAACATAAATATAAACTTCTTTAGACAAATTTCAACATTTCACGTCATTATATTCTATTTTATGACTTTTATTACAATTCTTTATCCTATTTTATTTTGTACTTTGTTAAACATCTGATATAATATAATTAAAGATTATTTTATTTAGGAAGGTTGAGCTGGATGAGACTTAGCTATGATTTAACTCTTGAACAATCACAAAAGTTAATAATGACACCAGAATTAAGACAGGCTATAGAATTACTTCAATTCAATAGTCTAGAATTAAAGGAATATATAACTAATGAAATGGAGCAAAACCCTATGCTTGAGTCATCAAGTTCTCAAGATGAATTTGACGACTTAGATAAATACACAAATGATAGTGATATAGATTGGAAGGAATACTTGGAGAAATATGATGATATTAGCTATAGACCACAAGTGGATAAAAATATAAAGGAGTATAATTACGAATCCTTTGTATCTTATGAACCTACACTAAAAGAATATCTAATGTCACAATTAAGTTATATTCCTCTAGGGAATAAAGAACATAAAGTTGGAGAAAACATTATACAAAATATTGATGAAAATGGATATTTAAATATTTCAACAGAAGAGATTGCAAGCTTTATGAAATGCAAAAAAGAAGAAGTTGAAGTAATGCTAGATATTATACAAACCTTTGAACCAGCAGGGGTTGGTGCAAGAAACTTAAGAGAATGTTTATTAATTCAAATAAGAAATAAAAATGATGTTAATCAGTATACTATTAAGATAATTGAAGATTATTTAGAGGACCTTGGCTATAACAGAATACAAAAGATTGCTAAAGAATTAAATCTTGAGCTACAACAGGTTCAAGATGCTTGTGATTATATAAAAAGATTGGAACCTAAACCAGGTAGATCCTTTGGAGGAAGTAATGATAGTGTACGATATGTAACTCCAGATGCTGAAATTCAATTAATTGATAGAGAAATTATTGTTATCTTAAATGATATTACAGGACCTAGGTTAAATATAAACAATTATTATAAAGAATTAATGAAATCAGGTGGAGATAAAAATACTATAGACTTTCTTAATGAAAAGTTTAACTCTGCAATGTGGGTAATTAGAAGTATAGAGCAAAGAAGAAATACAATTAAAAGAGTAATAGAATCTATAATAAAATTTCAAAAGGATTTCTTTATTGAGGGTGAAAAGGCATTAAAGCCATTAACACTGAAAGATATAGCAGATGATATAGATATGCACGAATCAACCATATCTCGAGCGACCAATGGAAAATATGTACAAACTCCTAGAGGATTGTTTGAATTAAAGTATTTCTTTTCATCTGGAATCCTAGGAGAGCAAGGAGATATATCTTCTACAAGCATTAAAGTTACATTGAAAGAAATTGTGGATGGTGAAGATTCTAAGAAACCATATAGCGATCAAAAGATATCAGAGCTTTTAAAAGAGAAGGGCGTAAATATTTCAAGAAGGACCGTTGCCAAATATCGAGATGAACTAAATATACCCTCGTCTTCAATGAGAAGAAGATATTAATTGAGAAAAATTACATTTACTTCTTGCATAAAAAATAAATATAATATATACTAGAGATGGTAGAATTTGTATTCTACCATTTCTTTAATAAACCCGGGACAAATAATATATATGCGGGTCAAAAAATGGCCAATAACTTAAAAAGAGTTCTTATTATGAGGTGATTTAGTGGAAATATTAGAATTATTAAAAAAGATAACTCCAGAAATAATTGAAATAATTGAAAAAAGATATCTTATTTTAAGGTCTATTTCCTATAATCAGCCCATAGGAAGAAGAGCTCTATCAGGAGAGTTGGGTTTTAAGGAAAGAACTATAAGGGATGAGGTAAGTATACTTAAAAATCAAGGGTTGTTAAATGTAGATTTAATGGGTATGTATATTACCGAAGATGGAAAGAAACTCCTAGAAAGTTTACACTCAATCTATAGTAACTTAAAAGGTATTCCTAAATTAGAGGAAAATTTGCAAGAAATATTAGGAATAAAGAAAATGATTATAATTCCTGGGAATTCTACAGAAAATAGTATGGTTCTAAGAGATATGGGTAAAATTACATCTAGGGTATTGAAAAATATTATTCAACCTAAGGATATAATTGGTATAACTGGTGGAAGTACAATGGCAGTTGTAGCTGAAGAAGCTATACCTGATAACAAAGCTAGAGATATAATAGTCATACCAGCAAGAGGAGGGTTAGGACGTGAAGTAGAGACTCAATCCAACTCTATAGCAGCAAAACTAGGACAACAATTAGGTGGAGCTTATAGATTGTTATATGTACCAGATGGACTTGAAGAAGAGGCTCTAGAACTTATGCTAAAGAATGAGGAAATTAGAGAATCTGTGGAAATGCTCAATAACATGAATACCCTCATATTCGGAATTGGTAGAGCAGATACCATGGCTAAAAGACGAAATTTATCGGAAAAAAGAATAGAAGAGTTAATCAGTAATGGAGCAGTAGCTGAAGCTCTTGGTCATTATTTTGATATTAAAGGGAATGAAATCTGGGAATATAAGACTATAGGGTTATCCCTTGAGAAATTTAAATTACTAAATAATGTTATTGGAGTAGCAGGAGGAGAAGGTAAAGCTGAGGCTATAATAGCTGTATCTACCTTAAATAAAAATATGACTTTAGTAACGGATGAGTCTGCAGCAAGGAAAATACTCCAAATTGTAAATGAAGCTACAAAGTAGATAAAAATATATATAAAGAATTAAAAAATATAAATAAATAGGAGGAATTTTTTATGGCAATGAAAGTTGGATTAAGTGGGTTTGGTAGAATTGGTAGAGATGTTTTAAGATCTTATGCAGAAAACGGAGTAGATGAATTTGAAATAGTAGCATTAAATGCATCAGGTAAATTAGAAGATTTGGCTCATTTATTTAAATATGATACTACCTATGGTAAATTTAATGGAACAATAGAAGTGGTAGAAGATGGATTTATCATCAATGGTAAAAAAATCAAGGTGGTAGCTCACAGAGATCCAGTTGAAATACCTTGGAAAGAATTAGGTGTTGAATTAGTAATTGATTCTACTGGAGCATTTAGAGATAGAGAAGGTTTATCTAAGCATATAGAAGCAGGAGCTAAAAAAGTAATTATAACTGCACCAGCGAAAGATGAAGATATTACAATAGTATTGGGAGTAAATGAAGATAAATATGACCCAGCTAATCATCATATTATTTCAAATGCTTCATGTACAACAAACTGCTTAGCGCCAGTAGCTAAGGTAATATTAGAGAAATTCGGTATCAAAAAAGGTTTGATGACTACAATTCATGCTTATACAAATGACCAACAAATTCTAGACAAAAGACATAAAGACCTTAGACGTGCAAGAACAGCAGCACAAAATATTGTTCCTACAACAACTGGAGCTGCAAAAGCAGTAGCATTAGTACTTCCAGAGTTGAAAGGAAAACTCAACGGTTTCTCAGTAAGAGTACCAGTACCTACAGTTTCTATGGTAGACGTAGTATTTGAAGTAGAAAAGCCAGCTACAGCAGAAGAAATTAATAAAGCATTAAAAGAAGCTAGCGAAGGTGAATTAAAAGGCATATTAGGTTACTCTGAAGAGCCATTAGTATCCTCAGATTATATTGCAGATCCACGTTCATCAATCGTAGATGGATTATCAACTATGGTTATTGGTAATATGGTTAAAATAGTTTCATGGTATGATAATGAGTGGGGATATTCTGAAAGAGTAGTAGACCTTGCAAAATTAGTAGCTAACAAATAGATTAAGATTATTTAAATAACTTCACTTTTTGGTGCCTGGCACCAAAAAGTGAAGTTATTATACAAATATTGGTTATGGGGGAGTTAGAATGCTAAACAAAAAATCGTTAAAGGATTTAGATTTTGCAGGAAAAAGGGTATTAGTAAGATGTGATTTTAATGTACCTATGGATGAAAATGGTAAAATCACAGATGATATAAGGATAACATCATCATTACCAACTATAAATTATTTAGTTGAAAAAGGTGCAAAGGTAATACTTATGTCACATTTAGGCAGACCAAAGGGAGAACCAAATAAAAAATATACATTAGAACCAGTAGCAGAGAGACTAACAGAATTATTAAATAAAAAAGTTATATTTGCTCAAGATGATCTTGTTGTATCTGATATAGTAAAAAAACAAGTATATGCTATGAAAGATGGGGATGTTTTATTACTTGAAAATACAAGATTTAGAAAAGAAGAAGAAAAGAATGGTGAAAATTTTGCAAAAGATTTAGCGTCCTTAGGGGAGCTATATGTAAATGATGCCTTTGGAACTTCTCATAGAGCTCATGCATCTAATGTAGGTGTTTCTACTTATTTACCGTCAGCTGTAGGGTTTTTAGTAGAGAAAGAGATATCTATCATGGGCAAAGCATTAGAGGCGCCAGAAAGACCTTTTGTAGCCATATTAGGTGGTGCTAAAGTATCAGATAAAATAGGTGTAATAGAAAACCTTATAAATAAAGTAGATACCATAATAGTTGGTGGAGGTATGGCTTATACTTTCTTGAAAGCTCAAGGCTATGATATAGGTAAGTCATTATTAGAAGAAGATAAGATTGATTTAGCAAAGAGTTTATTACAAAAGGCAATAGATAATAAGGTAGCATTAATACTACCAGTAGATGTAGTAGCTGCAAAAGAATTTAAAAATGATACTGAATTTAAGACTGTTAAGATAGATAATATACCAGAGGATATGATGGGGCTAGATATAGGTGAAGAATCTATAAAACTATTCTCCAATATAATTAAAGAAGCAAAAACTGTAGTATGGAATGGACCTATGGGTGTATTTGAAATGGAGAATTTTGCAAAGGGTACAGATGCAATTGCAAAGGCTATGGCAGAATCCAAAGGTACAACCATAGTTGGGGGCGGAGACTCTGCTTCGGCGGTTGAGAAATCAGGTTTTGCAGAAAAAATGACTCATATATCAACAGGTGGAGGAGCTTCCCTAGAACTTCTAGAAGGAAAAATCCTACCAGGAATTGAAGCAATAAGTGAAAGATAAGGGGGAATGGTAATGCGAACTCCTATAATCGCAGGAAATTGGAAAATGAATAATACAATAACAGAAGGTCTAGAACTAGTAGAGGAGATTAAATCCTACAAGTTAAATAAAGATGTTGAAGCAGTTCTTTGCGTACCTTTTGTTTGCCTTTCAGAAATAAAAAAAGCTATAAAGGATACTAATATAAAGCTAGGTGCTCAAAATATGCACTGGGAAGAAAGTGGAGCCTTTACAGGTGAAGTTTCTCCTAAGATGTTAAAGGAAATAGGAATTGATTATGTAATAATTGGTCACTCTGAAAGACGTCAATATTTTAATGAAACAGATACTACTGTAAATGAAAAGATAAAAGCTGCTATTTCTCATGGTATTAATCCAATAGTTTGTGTAGGGGAAACTTTAGAAGAAAGAGAAGCAAATATTGAAAAAGATATAGTGAAATCACAAGTGTTAAAAGCTTTTGAAGGTATAGAAGAAAAAGACTTAGCTCATATAGTAATTGCCTATGAGCCAATTTGGGCTATAGGTACAGGTAAAACTGCTTCATCAGACGATGCTAATGATATGCTAGGATTCATACGAGAAACCATAGGAAGTAAATATGGTGAAAAGAAAAATATAATTAGAATTCAGTATGGTGGCTCTGTAAAACCAAGTAATATAAAGGAATTAATGAGTAAATCGGAAATAGACGGTGCATTAGTTGGTGGAGCAAGTTTAGTTGCACAAGATTTTGTGGATTTAATTAATTTTTAATTGGAGGAAAATATGGTTAAAACACCAGTTATGCTAATAATACTTGATGGCTTTGGCATAGGAAAGGAATATGCAGGGAATGCTGTAAAACTAGCCAAGACACCTAATATAGATAGATTATTTAAAGAATATCCAAACACTACATTGGAAGCAAGTGGTCTAGCAGTAGGTCTTCCAGAAGGACAAATGGGGAATTCTGAAGTTGGGCATCTAAATATTGGTGCTGGACGAATAATATATCAAGATTTAACCAAGATTTCTAAATCAATAGTAGATAGAGATTTCTTTGAAAAAAAAGAATTTTTAGATGCAATAGAAAATGCTAAAAAGAATAATTCTAAAATTCATTTAATTGGATTAGTGTCATCAGGTGGAGTCCATAGTCACAACACTCATTTATATGCATTGTTAGAGTTAATGAAAAAACAAAATTTTGATAATGTTTATATTCATGCAATATTAGATGGTAGGGATGTATCACCAAGGGCAGGTAAAGAGGATATAAAAGAATTGATGGAAAAAATGAAGGAAATAGGTGTAGGGAGTATTGCAACTGTCTCCGGTAGATATTATGCTATGGATAGGGATAAGAGATGGGAAAGGACTAAATTAGCTTATGATGCTTTTACTTTGGGAAAAGGAAATGAAAGTAATAATCCTATACTAACAATAGAAAAGTCCTATAGCGAAGATATTACAGATGAGTTTATTATTCCTACTGTTATTAAAGAGAATGGTAGACCAATTGGAACTGTTGATGACAATGATTCAATTATATTCTTTAATTTTAGGCCAGATAGGGCTAGACAAATTACTAGGGCTTTTGTAGATGAGAATTTTGAAGGATTTAAAAGAGAAAAAAAGGTCAATACATTCTATGTTACCATGACAGAATATGATAAGACTATAGAGAACGTAAAAATAGCTTATACTGATGAAGCACCTAAAAATACTTTAGGAGAGTATATTAGTGATAAGGGATTATCTCAGCTTAGAATTGCTGAAACAGAAAAATATGCTCATGTAACATTTTTTTTCAATGGTGGTATAGAGGAACCTTATACTAATGAAGATAGGGTGCTGATTCAATCTCCAAAAGTAGCAACCTATGATTTACAGCCAGAAATGAGTGCCATAGAAGTAAAAAATGAAGTATTAAATAGATTGAAAATGGATAAATATGATTTAATCATCTTAAATTTTGCAAATCCAGATATGGTAGGTCATACAGGAATAGTATCAGCTACAATAAAGGCTATTGAAACAGTAGATAGTTGCTTAGGAGAAATAATAGAACTTCTAACAGAAAAGGGTGGCGAAGCTTTAATCACAGCTGACCATGGAAATGCAGAAATGCTAATAAATGAAGATGGCAGTCCTGTAACATCTCATACAAGCAATAGAGTACCATTAGTTCTTGTCGGAGATAAAAATGTAGAATTACAAGAAGGTATCTTAGCAGATTTATCACCAACAATATTAGAACTTATGGGTCTAGAAAAACCAGAAGAAATGACAGGAAAATCATTAATAGTGAAAAGTGAATAGTGAATAGTGAATAGTGAATAGTTTAGAACCAGTGAAAGGTGAAAAACGACAACTATTCTGTCATCCTGAACGAAGTGAAGGATCTATGTTTTTAATCTTTTATCTATTCACTATTAGTTATTAGTTATTCACTAAATAAAAGGAGGAGTTAAATTGAGTATAATAGTAGATGTTTATGCAAGAGAAGTATTGGATTCAAGGGGTAATCCTACAGTAGAGGTAGAAGTATGGACAGAAGATGGAGCCTTTGGTAGAGCTTTAGTTCCATCAGGAGCATCTACAGGAGCTTTTGAAGCTGTAGAATTGAGAGACGGCGATAAAGGAAGATTTTTAGGCAAAGGTGTTATGAAAGCAGTAGATAATGTTAACAATATAATAGCAGAAGAAGTAATAGGAATGGACGTATTTGAACAAGGAGCAATAGATAAGCTGATGATTCAGTTAGATGGCACTCCAAATAAGGGTAAATTAGGTGCCAATGCAATCCTTGGAGTATCACTAGCAGTAGCTAGGGCAGCAGCTGATGAACTAGGAATTCCTGTATATGAATATGTTGGTGGAGTTAATTCCAAAACTTTACCAGTTCCAATGATGAACATTCTAAATGGTGGAGAGCATGCTGATAATAATGTGGATATTCAAGAATTTATGGTAATGCCAGTGGGAGCAAAAAGTTTTAAAGAAGCTCTAAGAATGGGTGCAGAAATATTTCATAATTTAAAATCAGTTCTTAAGTCTAAAGGATTAAATACAGCAGTAGGCGATGAAGGTGGTTTTGCACCAAACCTATCTAGTAATGAGGAAGCACTAAAAACTATAGTAGAAGCTATAGAAAAAGCTGGATACAAACCAGGAGAAGAAGTAATGTTGGCATTAGACGTAGCAGCTACAGAAATGTATGATTCAGATAAGAAGGTTTATAATTTAGCTGGAGAGGGTAGAACACTTACAGGCAATGAAATGATTGACTACTATGAAGAGCTAGTTAATAAATATCCTATTATTTCTATTGAAGACGGTTTAGCTGAAGAAGATTGGGATGGCTGGAAGCTATTAACTGAAAGATTAGGTAAAAAGATTCAGTTAGTAGGAGATGATTTATTTGTTACAAATACTGAAAGATTAAATAAGGGTATAGAATTAGGCATTGCGAATTCAGTATTAGTTAAATTAAACCAAATAGGTACACTAACTGAAACCCTTGACACAATAGAAATGGCAAAAACAAATGGATATACTGCAGTTATATCCCATAGGTCAGGAGAAACTGAAGATACTACTATAGCTGACTTATCGGTTGCAACAAATGCGGGACAAATAAAAACAGGAGCTCCTTCTAGAACAGATAGAGTAGCAAAATATAATCAACTACTTAGGATAGAAGACATGCTAGGGGAAGAATCAGTTTATAAAGGAATAAAAACATTCTATAATTTAAAGAAATAGCAATTGGGGGAGCATATTTCAATTTAGCATAGAGTAATCTATATATTGATTTTATGCTCCTACTATGTTAAAATATTAATGTTTTAGGAGATATGTTACTATCTACTATATTTGTAGGAGGTGTAAATATGACAACATTCTTTTCAGTATTAGTTCTTGCATCAAGCTTATCTTTAATAGTTTCTGTAGTATTACAAGAGGGTAGTGAACAAGGATTAGGTTCTTTAGCGGGCGGCTCATCAGATTCATTATTTGGTAAGTCAAGAGGAACAAGTCGTGAAGATATGCTTAAGAGAATAACAGTAGTTTCAGCTGTTATCTTTATAATATCTACTTTAGTTTTAGCAGCTAAATAACAAAGGAGGAAGAGAAGATGAACTTTGCATTAATTGCTGCACCAATAGTTGGTGTATTGGCATTATTATTTGCCTTTTATAAGGCAAGTAGCATTGATAAGGTTAGTCCTGGAAATGATAGGATGAAAGAGATTGCAACTTATATTCAAGAGGGCTCAATGGCATTTTTAAGTAGACAATATAAATCATTGGGAATATTTGTTATAGTACTTTTTGCTATTTTAACAGTTGCCATCGATTTAAGTACAGCACTTTGCTTCTTACTTGGGGCATTATTCTCAATAGCAGCTGGATACTTTGGTATGAAAGTAGCTACAAAGGCAAATGTAAGAACAGCAAATGCTGCAAAGGAATCAGGAATGACAAAGGCATTAAATGTTGCATTCTCAGGTGGAGCAGTAATGGGAATGTGCGTAGTAGGTTTAGGAATTTTAGGTGTAGGAGTACTATACATAATATTTGGTGATGCAAATA
>CAYMGW010000053.1:0-10150 GCA_964390085.1 uncultured Tissierella sp. | reverse complement strand
GGATAGATGTATTTTTCTTTTATGTTTATTTAGATATAAATATTTGAGATTTAATTTTATATATCCTAAGAAATGTACACCTTTATCAAAGTCATAGTCCTTTAGACTTTCTAAAATCATTAGATTTCCTTCTTG
Source organism: uncultured Tissierella sp. (assembly GCA_964390085.1). Taxonomy (GTDB): domain Bacteria; phylum Bacillota; class Clostridia; order Tissierellales; family Tissierellaceae; genus Tissierella. Next base: position 10,015 of record CAYMGW010000053.1, on the reverse strand, counting down.
TATTAGCTCCTCAAATTCCTTTCCGTTATTATAATATTTTCTAATTGAGCTTATAATCAATGGCTGTAATTTATTGATAATCTCTTCCATAGCCTCTTTACTGCCTTTTTTAGCCTCTTCAACTAATTTATTCCACATAGACTTACCTCCCGTTTTAACAGTTAACAATTCACAATGCACAATTATTTAAGACAAATATATATTTTTTTGTTCAAGATTAAAAAACGGGACTTGGGGGAAGTCAAAAGCGGAATTAATTAAATTTATGGGGACTATTAAAAAGTCCTTAAAATTTTAAAAGGGCTTGCATAAAAACATATGTTCTGTTATTATAAGTCTAAGAGTTAGATAATTGATAATGAAAGAGGAGGGGATAAGGTGGAAAGAGTACTTAATAAAGAGATAATGGCAATTTTGCCAGAGTATGTGGATAACAGGGGGAACTGCACTAAGATTTATACTATGGGTATAGATCCAGTGATATTAGAAAAGAGTATAAAAACTATTTTACGTCTTATTGGTAAGCATTATATGATTGATTTACAGGAATTAAAGAAGAGATATGGAGCCTTAGTATCATCACCAAATTTAGTACCTATTCCATTAAGCAAGAAGGATATTTTTATACCTTTTAAGACAAGAGTACCTATGTATAAAAATGATGGAGCCTTTGGATATATTAATATGAAATATATAGAAAAAATTAAAGAAGAAAAGAAATCCACTGTTATATATTTATCCAATGGAATATATATTCCGTGTTTATGTAGCATGTCTACTGTAGATAAGCATATGAAAAATGGAAATATAGTAAGTAGATGCTATGAAGACAGGTCAATAAGGGTAATGGAAGATGAGGTTATATATAATGCAAAGTTAATAATTAGTAGATAAAAGGAATAGAGGGATTCCTGTTCCTCTATTCCTTATACTGTTAATGCACCATCAACTACTATTTTAGTTCCATAGCAATACGATTTTTTAGTTTCGTTGATATTCCCCATAATATTATTGTTAAAATTTCCCGTTTCATTGTGTTACAATTGTCTTATATTTATCAATCTATAAATGTTTTTAAAGGTATTAACATCTAATTATAGTTTCGAGGCTTCATTTATAGCTAGAAGATTAGTTTGATTTTCAAGAAATAATACGAGAAAAAAGATATAATAAAGCATTAGGCAATAATACAGGGTTATTATCTTTAATTATAATGGTTTTTATCATAAATTTAACCAAAATTCGTCAAAATTCTTCATTTTCTATTGACTTTATTTAAAAAACATATATAATTGATAATTAACAAACAATATAAAAATGGAAGTTAATGGATGATGAGATGAAAATTTAACTTATTCAATACATATATACAGCCTTTCAAATGTTTCAAATGATAATATATCGATTTATATTATCATTTAAAATATATAAATAAAAAAGGAGGAAGCAAATGTATCATTTCAAAAAAACTATTATTCTATTAGCTTTGGTGCTGACAATTTCCCTAATCATCACGGGATGTCAAAGAGAAAGCATAGAAACTCAAGGGACACCAAAAGATGTAGTAACTGAATATGAAACCGATGTAATCATTGTTGGAGGTGGAGGTGCAGGATTATCAGCTGCTGCAGCTGCATCACAAGAGGGAGCAGAAGTAATAGTTTTAGAAAAAATGCCGATATTAGGAGGCAATACTCTACGTTCTGGGGGAGTATATAATGCTGTTCATCCAGAGAAGCAAAAGGCTCAAGGAATAGAAGACTCAGAGGAATTGTTTTTTCAACAAACCTATGAAGGTGGAGATAAACAAGCTAAACCTGAATTAGTTAAAATATTAGTTGAAAATGCTACAGAGGATTATCATTGGTTAGAAAGTATTGGAGTTGAGTTTGAACCAGATGTACATCAAGCACTGGGAGCTATGTGGGCTCGAAGTCATGGGACTACTGGGAATGCAGGAACATCTTTTATCAATGCCTTTAAAAAAACAGCTGAAGAAAATGGAGCAAAATTTATGCTCAATACAGAAGTTACAGATTTACAGGTAGAAGATGGAAAAGTAGTTGGAGTTAAGGCAAAGGATAAGAATGGAAATGAATTAACTATCAAAAGCCGTAAAGGTGTAATTATATCTACTGGAGGTTTTTCAAGTAATGTTGAAATGAGACAAAAGTATAAACCTTCATTAGGTAAGGAGTTACCATCTACAAATCAACCAGGTTCTACAGGTGATGGAATCAGAATGGCAGAAGCAATAGGTGCAAATTTAATACAAATGGAAAATATACAATTAAATCCATTCGGTGATCCTGAAGATGGTAGCTTATTAGGTTGCTTATTCCCAAGTGTAGAAGAAATGATATATGTAAATTTAGATGGTAAGAGATTCGTAAATGAAGGGGAAAGAAGAGATAGGATAATCGAAGCTTTGTTAAAACAACCAGAATCAACTATGTTTATTATAGCTGATGCTAAACATTTACCAGAGAATGGAATATCATTATTCGGAGAAAAAGTTGATTATCTATTTGAAAAGGGTAAACTAGTGAAAGCTGATACTATAGAAGAATTAGCCGAGAAAATAGGTGTAGAGCCTGCCAACTTAGCTAAGGCTGTGGAAGATTTTAATAAAGCAGTAGATGCTAAAGTTGATGAGAATTTTGGACGTACTTATTTAAGTATGAAATTAGACCAACCTCCATTTGTAGCTAATAAACGTGTACCAACAGTTCATCATACAATGGGTGGATTAGATATAGATGAAAATGCAAGAGTATTAGATAAAGATGGACAACCTATTTCAGGACTTTATGCTGCTGGTGAAGTTTGTGGTGGTATTCATGGTGCTAATAGATTAGGTGGAAATGCTATAACGGAAATAGTAGTTTTTGGTAGATTAGCTGGAAGAAGTGCAGTAGCTGGAAAATAGAAATAATGATATAATTATCTTGGCTTATAGGAATATCCAAAAGTGTGATTGAAAGGATATAAAAGAGGGACACTCCTGTCCCTCTGTCACATTATTTATTATATGATTGTGCTAATTTTATTAAATCTGATCCGTATTTTTCTTCAAATAAATCATAAGCTGGTTTTGAAGCTTCTACAAATAATTGTTTTTGTTCTGGAGTAATTTCATTTACTTCCATTCCTAATTTTTTAAGTTCTTCTATATAATTAGCTTCTTCTTTAGCTAATGTTTCTCTTTGAACTTCAATTGTTTTCTTAATTGCGTCAGCTACAACTTTTTGAAGTTCAGGTGATAAACCTTCATAAAAATCTTTATTTATTAGATAAGGACAGTTTGTGAATAGATGTCCATCTAATGTTAAGTATTTTTGTACTTCATTAAATTTAGATGAATAGATTATAGCTGCAGGTGTTTCTTGAGCATCTACAGTTTTTTGTTGTAATGCTGTAAATAATTCACCAAAAGCTATTGGAGTTGGGTTAGCTCCCATACCTTTAAAAGCAGCGATGTGAAGAGGGTTCTCCATTGTTCTAATTTTTATTCCTTCTAGATCTGCTGGTGTATAGATTGGACCTTTGTTATTAGTAATATGTCTAAATCCATTTTCCCCATATCCTAAATTTATAATGTTTTGTTCTTTTAATCCTTCACTAATCTTATTTCCTAGTTCTCCATCCCAAGCAGCATATCCTGCTTCTCTTGAATTAAATAAGAATGGTAAGTCAAAAATCATGTAAGGCTCATAGAATCCAGATACTACTGGTCCGCCAGGTACAGTCATTTCTAATGAACCTAAGCTTACTGCTTCTATAGCTTGTCTATCTGATCCCAATTGAGCATTTGGATAGATTTCAACTTTAATTTTTCCATTAGAGTTTTTTTCAACTTCTGGTTTAAAGACATCAGCTATAGTAGTATGTGTTGGATGATTTTCTTGTAATACGTGAGAAACTCTAATAGTAATCACTTTACCATCATCTGCGTTATTTGAGCCAGTATCTGTGTCTGTCTTGCTACCACATCCAGTTAGAGTAAAACTTAAAACTAACAAAATAACTAATACTAAAGATAATTTCTTTGTCATTTGTACTACCTCCATTTAATCATTTTTTTATGGTACTATGAAGACTTAGAATAAATTCTTAAAGGAACTCACCCCCTAAAAATTATAGATAAATTATTAGATATAAAGTCAAAGTTTTAAAATCTTATCTTAATAAATTTACTAATCCCATTGAGATACCAGGTATAAATGTAACTAACAATAATATTGCTATATTTGCTAATATAAATGGTATTAAGTATTTAGTCATTTTCTCTATTGGTACACCACTGATGGCTGAAGCCACAAAGAGGTTAGCACCATAAGGAGGTGTTGAAAAACCTATTGCTAAGTTCATAGTCATAATAATACCAAAATGAACTGGATTAATGCCGAATTTTGTAACTATTGGTAGCAAAATAGGTGTAAGTATAACACATGAAGAAATATTATCTATAAATAATCCTACAATTAATAGAATTAAGTTTATTAGTAATAAGATGACTATTTTATTCTCTGAAATTCCTAGTAAAAATTGACCAACTTGGAAGGGAACTTGCTTCATAGTCATAAAACCAGCGAAGGAAGCAGATAGACCCACCATAAAAGTAGTTGCACCATTTATTAGAGCTGTATCGATCAATGCTTCTTTTATTTCTTTCCATCCTAAGGCTTTATTAAATACTACTCCGATGAATAAGCCGAATACTACTCCTATAACTGCAGCTTCAGTAGGTGTAAAGATACCAGCATATATACCGCCTAGTATTACTATTGGTACGGTTAGAGAAGGTATAGCTTCGATAAATGATTTAAATAATGGAGGCTTGTCTGCATTTCCTTTAAATCCATATTTCTTTGATAATATATAATTTACAATCATTAGTCCTATACCGATTAAAAGTCCAGGTATTATTCCAGCTATAAATAAATCACCAATTGAAGCACCACTAGTTACACCATAGATAACGAAGGGGATACTAGGTGGGATTATAACACCTATAGCACCAGCTACTGAGGTTAATGCAGCACCAAAGCCTGGGGCATAACCCTTTTCTTCCATAGCAGGCAGCATGAATGAACCAATGGCAGATACTGTAGCAGGACCTGAACCCGAAATTGCTGCAAAGAACATACAAGTTAGAGTTGTTACCATTCCAAGACCACCAGTTATATGTCCTATTAAACTATCTGTAAAAGTAAGTAATTTTTTTGATACACCACCATAACTCATTAAGTTACCAGCTAAAATAAAGAATGGTATTGCCATTAAGGGGAATGAGTCCAATGCAGCAAATGCATTTTGAGCTATTACCATTAAGGAAATATCTTTACTAATCAAAAGTGTTGAAGCAGTTGCAGCTCCTAAAGATATACCTATTGGAATACTGATACTAATTAGTGCAAATAAGATTAAGAATAATACTAAAATAAACATATAATCCTCCTTTCATTGCTTATGCAATATTCTGTAATTTTTTAATATTATAATATATTTGCTGTACTAGCCTTATACTCATAAGAGCTGAACCTATTGGAACTGAGGCATAAGCATATCCCATAGGAATTCTCATAGCAGGAGATAGTTGACCTCTTTTAAATATCATACTAGTTAATTCAAAAGATTTAGATGCTAAAAAGAGAACGAAGATTAACCATATAAGTAAAGCGAAATTATCAAAGAGCAATTGATTTCTTGGTGAAAGCTTTGATTTAATTATTTCTATTCTTAGATGGCTACTACGTTTAACTGCATAGCTAGCTCCAACCCAGATTTGATATAGGAAAATATATCTTGCTAATTCTTCACTCCAGGAGAGAGAGTTTTTAAATACATATCGCATGATAACTTGTGCAAATATTATAGTTACTGTAGCTATAAGACTTGCCACTAAAAAGGATTCTTCGAGTTTTTCATCTAACCATTTTATTGCTTTCAATGAAATTGTACCTCCTTCACAATTTAGACATTAAGTAATGTGTTAAATTTTAATTAAATAATGATGCTGAAGATTAAATTTAAAAATATAAAAACCCACCTCCAAAAATTATTATTGTCCAAGCTAATTAATTCGGTTTTATTATATCACAAAATATTGTATACGTATACAATGTTTTTTAAAAATATTTAATATTAAAAAAAATCAAAAGAAACAATTTTTTTGAAGTTGACAATTTCCTGATAAAATTGTATATTTTACATATAAACAAAATATAGACAAAGTATATATAAGTTATTTAGGGGGATATATATTGAAATTACAACAAATAAAAAGTAAGGGAAGCTTAACTGATAAGGCATATGATATCTTAAAAGAAGCTATTTTATCTTTAGACCTGAAGCCTGGTCAAATGCTAATAGAAGAAGATATTTCTGAAGAATTAGGCATCAGCAGAACTCCTCTTAGAGCAGCATTGCAGAGGTTATCCTTTGAATCTTTAGTTGAAATAATACCAGGGAAAGGCACCTGTGTAACAGAATTATCTACTGAATATTTTCTAGACTTATTTGCTTTAAGGGAAGTAATAGAGATGCTTTCAGTAAAGCTGGCAGCGATTAATAGTTCAAAAGAAGATTTAGTATATATAAAAGAATTAATAGAAGCACAGCTTAAATTGGCATCTGAAAAGCCTATAAAGATAAATGAATATTTAGAAGTTGATAGAAGGATACATGTTCAGTTTGGTAAGTTATCAAAAAATTCTTTGGTAGAAGAACAAATAATTAGATTGAATGAGGCTTATAACAGGTATTTGCATTTTACAAAATTTGAAGATCGAGCAGTTAATGTAGCAAGAGAGCATATGTTGATAGTTGAAGCCATAGAGCAAAAAGATAGTATAAAAGCTCAAGAAATAATGAAATATCACATTCAAGATGTTAAAGAAAGTATACTTCTTAGCTTATTAAAATAATATTACTAGTTTAAAAACTAGTATATTTTTTAAAAATCATTGTATACAAATACAAATACAGATACAAAATCTTTTAAAAATTTTAGGGGGGTCAAAAAATGAGTAAGCCAAAAGTAGTAGTTCATTCAGTATTAGTAGAAAATCCTGATGTGGAATCAGAAATCTTATCAGCTATTGATGCAAATCTTGTCTTTGTTCCAAATGAAAATGTAGATTTATTTTTTGAGGAAATCAAAGACGCTGATGGAGTAATAATAGCTGATAGAAAAATTAAACCTGAGCATGTACTTACTTTAAAGAATTGTAGAATTATTGCTAGACAGGGGATAGGATTTGACAATATTGATCTAGTCAATACAAAGGAAAAAAACATTGCAGTTACAAATGTTCCAGACTATTGTTTAGATGAAGTATCAGATTTTGCAATGTCCCTAATGTTATCTATGCTAAGACATATACCTACCTATGACAAGCATGTGAAAGAAAATATATGGGATATTCAAAGTATTATGACTAAATCAGGTTTTCCACAAATGAGAAGATTAAGCACTCAGACTTTAGGCATAGTTGGATTTGGTAAGATTGCAAGATATGTTGCAAAAAAAGCTAGAGCTTTTGGATTTAAGATGCTAGCTTATGACCCTTATATTACTGAAGAGGTTGCAAAGGAGTATGGGGCTACATTAGTAGATTTTGAAACTATAATTAAGGAGTCTGATGTAATTTCTATTCATAGTCCATTGACTCCAGAAACTAAGCATATGTTTAATTTAGATGTGTTTAAGAAGATGAAGAATACTGCTGTTATTGTGAATACTTCAAGGGGACCCTTAGTTAATGAAAATGATTTGGTTGTAGCTTTAAGAGATAAAATTATTGCTGGAGCTGCAATAGATGTTACTGAAGTAGAGCCACCAACACTAAATAGTCCATTATTAGAATTAGAAAATCTGATTATTACACCACATGCTGCATTCTTTACTAAAGACTCCTATGATGAGCTAAGAAGAAGAGCAGCTGAAGAAGTGGTTAGGGTATTGTCTGGCAAAGAGCCTGAGAATAGAGTAAATAAATAATTTAGGAGGGGTAAAGATGATGAAAACCAATGATAGAGTAAAAGCATTTTCTTTTGAGGGTGGACTTTATGAGGTATTCCAAAAAGCATTAGAGCTAGAAGCCAATGGACGTTCAATTATCCATATGGAAATAGGAAAGCCTGATTTTGATTCTCCAATTATAGCAAAGGAAGCAGCAAAAAAAGCTTTAGATGATGGGATGGTACATTATACTGCAATGGCAGGCATTATGCCATTAAGAGAGGCTATTACTAATAAATATAAGAGAGATCATGGATTAGAATATGATTCTAAAACTGAAATAATTGTTACAGCAGGGGCATGCGAGGCTATTGGTGTAGCAATGCTAGCCTTAATGAATCCAGGAGATGAAATTTTAGTACCAAGCCCATATTTCCCAGCATATTTAGAGCAGGCGATTATTGCTAATGTAAACCTAGTAGAAGTACCTTTAAAGATGGAGAATAATTTTAGCTTAAAGGTAGAAGACTTAGCTAGTAGAGTAACTGATAAAACTAAGATAATATTAATTAATACTCCTCATAACCCAACTGGAGCTATAATTGAAAAAGAAGATTTAGAAAAAATTGCAAAATTAGCTATAGAAAAAGATTTAATTGTTATTTCTGATGAAACATATGACCAATTTATTTTCAATGGAAAACATTTTAGCATTGCTTCAATAGAAGGCATGAAAGAAAGGACTATAGTTATAAATTCAGCTTCTAAGACCTTCTCTATGACTGGATGGAGAATTGGTTATGCTATGGGACCTGCTCATATTATTAAATACTTAAATAAAACACATCAAAATTTCTCTACCTGTGCTACTTCATTCGCTCAGGCTGGAGCTGCAGAAGCTTATAATAATGGTGAGGATTTTATTCAAGATATGCTTCAAGAATTTAAAAGAAGGGGAGAATTAGTTCACAAACGTTTATCTGAAATTGATGGTATAAAGGTTTTAGAGCCTAATGGAGCTTTCTATGTTTTCCCTAATATAGAAGGTATAGGAATGGAAGAAAATGAATTCTGTAAATATATTCTTGAAGAAGCAGGAGTAGCTATAGTACCAGGAGACTCCTTTGGAAAATATGGTAAAGGATTTGTAAGAATTTGTTATGCTTGTAGCTATGAGCAAATTGAAGAAGCAATGGATAAAATTAAGAATGCTGTAGAGAAACTACAAAAGGCAGAAGCTAAATAGAGTAAGATGGACAAGGATAGCCTTGTCCATTTTGCTTGAAAAATATAAAATTCCCACTTTAGTACTATATTATAAAAACGTTGTTTTTGATATTATTTATTTAGAATATAAAAATAAGTACTAATTTACATTGTTTAGCACGAAAAATAAAGGGAGGAATTGAAGTGAAAAAGTTTAAGTCCGTAGTATCTATTGTTATTTTATCAGCCCTTATTGCTACGACACCAGTATTTGGACAAGCCAATAATGGGAAAGATAACTCTAATAATGGAAAGCAACCTGTAAAACAAGAAAAGATTAAAGAAGAAAAGATTAAAGAAGAAAAAGAAAAAAGTAATAATGGAAACAATAATAAAGATAACCTAGGTAAAGGACAAGATAAATCTTGGAAAGAAACAAAAGATTTACTTGAAGCAGAGAAAGATGCTTTAGAGGTTCAAAAAGACGAGCTTGAGGCTCAAAAAGATGAACTAGAAAAGCAACTTGAGGAAGCTGAAGCTGCTGAAAATAAGGAGCTTATAGAGCAGCTTAAAGGCCAAATTGGAGAGATAGAAAAACAAAGATTAGAAATCAAGTCAGAGATGAAAAGCGCTATAGGCTTAATGAAGGAAGTAGTTAAAAATAGATATACTGTTGAAGAGCTTGAAGAGCTTAGAAAAATTGGTGATGAGCTAAAGGAACAAGATGACGATATTACAGTTTTGTCAATAGAAAACATCAATACAAATAAAAATGTTAAATTTGACACACCACCAGTAATAAAAGAAGGAAGAACCTTAATTCCTGTAAGAGCATTAACTCAG
>CAYMGW010000052.1:6982-10188 GCA_964390085.1 uncultured Tissierella sp. | reverse complement strand
TTACTCATGTTTATAGTTCTAAGTTTCTTTAAATAATCTCTTAATTCTCCCTTTGGACTCTCAGGTTTACCACATATTACTGTAAGATATTCCTTATATAACTTTCTTTCCGATACTTCTCTAGAAAGAAAAGAATTAGCCTTTTGGTTTTTAGCATATACCATAACTCCTCCAACAGGTCTATCTAATCTGTGTATAAGTCCAAGATAGGGCCTATTTAATATACTCATCATATCATCATCAGAAGTTTTATCAGATTGGCAAGGAACCTTAGGTGGTTTTTCTACTACTAATATATCTTTATCTTCAAAAATTATTTTAATATCCAATTATAGACCTCCTCAAAGTCTGTAAACTTTAATATATATAGCATATTATACACTATTAGAAATATTTATGTAACCATATTGTAAACCTAATGTAACCACTTTAAGGAAAATTATTGATATATTAGAATCATAAGGTAAAAAGGAGTGATAATAAAATGAAAAAAGTTAAAAAATATATAGTATTATCATTAGCAACTTGCATTACATTAAGTCCACTTGTAGTTAGGGCTAACAATGATCCTGATGGAAAGGAGATAATTCCAATATCTGCACCAGTTGATAAAGTAGAGAAAATTGATGAAGTAGCAATGGCAGACTATATTAAATATGATGGTAAAATTACAGAAGTGAATGATAATGAAAAATATTTATCTATATTAGTTAAAGATAATGAAAATGAGCCATATAATGGAATGTTATTTCACATTAATGAAGATGTAATTCTGTTAAATGACAAAACTAAAGATTTTGTAACTAAGGATACGCTAAAGAAAGGCATGAATGTTTCCACATATTATCATAAAGATACAGTAATGGCAATGAGCATGCCACCACAATTAGGTCCAGATGTTATAGTAGTAAGAGAAAGTAAAGAACCTACATCTATTTATGTATCTGGATTTAATAAAGAACTATTAAGTTCTGATGGAACATTAAGGATAGCTCCATCTGAAAACACAGTTATAGTTGATAAGAATGGAAATAAGATAGATAAGAAAGATATAGAAAATAAGGAGCTAATAGTTTTCTATAGTATGGTTATGGAAAGTTATCCAGCTCAAACAACACCAGAAAAAATAATAGTGATGGAAAAAGAGGAAGAAGTAAAAGAAAAACCAGAGATCACAGTACTAGATAAAATAATTATAAATGAAAAAGAAGTTACTTTAAATAAACCATTATATAAAAATGAAGAAGGGGTAATGATGCTCCCTCTTAGACAAATAGCTGAAGCTTTAGGATACGAAGTAAAATGGAATAATGAAACTAGAACAGCAGAACTAACAAAAGGTCCACAATGGACAGCTGTAACTATAGGAAAAGATAATTATAATTTTGCAAAAATGCTAATAAAGCTTGGTACAGCGCCAGAGACTAAGAATTCTTCCACCTATGTACCTTTTAGCTTCCTAGAAGAAGTATTGAGGGTAGGAGTAGAAATAACAGAAGAGGGAATGATAAAAACAGGTCAATAAAATAGACCTCCTTTAAATCAAGAGTATTCATGAGAAATCATGAAACTCTTGATTTTTTATTTATCCCTAGAATAGCAGTTCGTTGCTAATTACTGTAAGAATTGTTATAATATTCTTAAATTAAATTGATAAAGTGAGGGATGTATTTATTGGGAAAGTATCTTATCCAGGGGGGATAAATATTGAAAGTAAACCGTATCAAACTAAAAATGGTATTGTTAATTTTTATTACGTTAATTCCTTTATCCATATTAAAAATTACAGAGATAAGGGAAGGAGTAGAATTAAGCATTGAAGCGGAACTAGATGCAAGTCAGGATTATGCAGAAGCAATTAGTATAGCATTTATGAATTTTTTAGAGAGGATATGGTCAAGTCAATATGTAATGGGAAATGCCTTAGTCGCAGATGATAATATAGAAAATATAGACATAAAAGAATATTTGAATAGCATTGCCTTAGGAGATAAATCATTTAAAATAGGTTATTATTGGGCAACTCCTGATGGAACAATAACTACAAGCTTAGAAAGTTCTAATATATCAATAGATATAAGGGATAGATATTTTTTTAAAGAGATTATTAGTGGAAAAGAAAAAGTCATAGGGAATTTAGAAAATAGTGTCATTAATGGTGAATTGATAATTCCTATTGCTAGGGGAATAAGAGTTAATGGGGAACTAAAGGGTATAGTTTTAAATACTATAGGGGTTAATGACGTTAGACATATTATTCCTATCAATAGAGCAATGGAAGGAAGTGTATTTGGGTTATCAGATAAAACTGCAAGAATTATGTATTTTAGTGGAAATAATACATTAACTTCAAGGATAGATGTAGCTAATGAAGATTCCCCCATAAGAAAAGCACTAAATGGACAAATTGTTAAAACATATTCTCGATATTCTCAATTTGATGGAATAGAAAAAATGGGAATTGATTACCCTATTAAGGAGATTGGATGGGTTAGTTTTGTAGTTGCCCCTGTTGAAAAGGTATTAGCAAACAGTAAGCAAGCATCAAAAGAAAGTTTTATAATATTTTCTTTAATTTATGTAGGATCTTTCATTATAGCTATAGTGACGTCTAGAGGATTTATTGAATCAATAGAAAAATTAAAATTAGCAGCATATAAAGTTAAAACTGGAGATTTAAATGTAAAGACAGGAATTAATGAAGAAGATGATTTTGGAGATGTTGGACAAGCCTTTGACAGCATGTTAGAAGCTCTTAGGGAGAAGGCTAGAGAAGATGAAGAATATAACAATTTAAAATCTCAATTTCTGACCACAATATCCCATGAATTTAAAACACCATTAAATATTATATTAGGTAGTATACAGTTGCTGGAAAATTCTGATGTAATGAATCAAGAAGAATTCTGTAGATTATTTAATAGATATATTAAGATGCAGAAACAAAATAGTTATAGACTATTAAGATTGATTAACAATTTTATTGATATAACTAAGATTGAAAATAATCATCTTAAAATTAAATTGTGCAATAATGATATTGTTAGGGTTGTCGAAGATATAACTATGTCCATTGTAGAATATACAAAGCTAAAGGATATTAGTATTATATTTGATACAGTTGTAGAGGAGAAGATAATCGCTTTTGATGCTGATATGATAGAAAGAATTATGTTAAATTTATTATCCAACTCAATTAAGTTTAC
>CAYMGW010000052.1:0-6972 GCA_964390085.1 uncultured Tissierella sp. | reverse complement strand
GGAGGAAAAATTGAGGTTAATATTTATGAAGAAGAAGGAGGGGTTCTAATTTCTGTAAAAGATAATGGTATAGGAATACCAGAAGATAAGTTAGAAATGATTTTTGACAGATTTACTCAAGTCGATAATTCTCTTAGAAGAAAAACTGAAGGTTCTGGTATTGGCCTATCTCTAGTCAAATCCTTAGTAGAATTACATGAGGGTTCTATAGCGGTACGAAGCGAAATTGGTCAAGGAACTGAATTCACCATAGCGTTGCCAGATAAAACTATTGATAAGGACTATATGGTAGGAAGTGAAGAAAATACATTTAGTGCTGAAAGGATACACGTGGAGTTTTCGGATATTTATGTTTAATATTGTTATATTAGAAAAATAATATATGAAAATATAATTATGTGGTAGAATAAATATGTGACCACTATTATATAAACAGGAAGTGATAAAAGTGTATTCTGAGTACTCAATGAAAGTAATAGAGCATTTCATGAGTCCGAGAAATGTAGGAAGCATGAAAGATCCTGACGGAGAAGCTACCTATGGAGATTTGAAATGTGGTGATTCTCTAACTATCTATATTAAGGTAAAAGATAATGTAATAACAGATATTAGCTTTTTAGTATTTGGATGTACTGCATCTATAGCAACAAGCAGTATGATAACGGAAATGGCAAAGGGAAAAACCATAGAAGAAGCTTTGGCTATAACAGAAAAAGAACTTATAGACGCCTTAGACGGACTTCCACAGAGCAAACTTCACTGCTCAGTTCTTGGAGTTAAAGGACTAAGAGCTGCAATAAATAATTACTTGGAGAGAAATAAGTAAGAAATAGATAAGCTAGGATAAAATTTATCTATATAAAACCATCTACCTATTGATAAAAACAATTGGTAGATGTTTTTTTTACATGATAAACTTTATGGTGTATGTAATTTTATTAAAGGAGTGTGGAATATGAGACCGTCAATAATGGAAGAAGTTGAGGGATTAAGAGGTGTAAATTCGGTTAAAATCAAAGAAGCACATGAAGTAGGTCGAAAGGTCGTAGGCATGTACTGTGTATTTTCGCCTTCAGAAATAGCATTAGCAGCAGATGCTATTCCCGTAACATTATGTGGTACTACTCAAGCACCTATAGAGGATGCAGAAAAAGAACTACCAAGAAATCTATGTCCACTAATCAAATCTAGCTATGGATTTGCCATTACAGATAAATGCCCATATTTCTTTTTTTCAGATGCACTTTTAGCAGAAACTACATGTGATGGAAAGAAGAAGATGTATGAATTAATGGGAAAAATAAAACCAATGCATATAATGAACTTACCTCAATCTGCTGCTGATGATGATTCATTAGAAGCTTGGAAAAAAGAAATGGTTAAATTCAAGAAATTCCTAGAAGAACAATTTGGAGTAGAAATAACAGATGAAAAATTAAGAGCTGCTATTAAACTTATGAATAGAGAAAGAAATGCAATGAAGAGATTACATAAACTAAATGCCCATAGACCAGCTCCATTATCAGGAATGGATATGATGTTAGCTCAATGGTTGAAAGGTTTTAATGTAGATAAGGAATCAGGAATTGACTTAATTGAGAGATTAATAGCTGAAGTTGAAGAACGTATGGAAAAAGGGATATATGCCTTTGATGAAACAGCACCTAGAATACTACTTACAGGCTGCCCAATAGGGGCTGGATCAGAAAAGGTGCTGAAAGCATTGGAGGAAGCCGGTGCATCAGTAGTAGCTTTAGAAAATTGCACTGGGTATAAAGGCTTAGATGTTATGGTAGATGAAGAAAAAGAACCAATTACTGCTCTAGCGGAAAAATATCTATCTACACCTTGCTCCTGCATGACTCCTAATAATGGAAGATTAGACTTAATCGAAAGATTAGCTAAGGAATATGAAGTAGATGGAGTGGTAGATTTAACTTGGCAGGCATGTCACACTTATAATATAGAATCATTTACAGTGAAGAAATTCGTACAAGAAAAGTTAAATCTTCCATTTATTCAAATAGAAACAGATTATTCAGATTCAGATACTGGTCAAGTGAAAGTAAGAGTTGAAGCTTTCTTAGAGACAATAGAAAGGCCAGTTATTGCAAAATAGTAAAGGATGATAAAAATGTATTATATAGGTATAGATATAGGCTCCACAGCTGCGAAGGTTTCTGTATTTAGTGATGATGAACTAATAGAAAACTTTACTATGCCTACAGGGTGGAGCAGTATAGAAACTTCAAAAACTATTAAAGAAAAATTAGAGAGAAATAATATAATAATAGATGAATCAAAGGTTATAGCCACTGGTTATGGTAGAATATCTGTACCCTATGCAAATAAAACTATTACAGAAATCACTTGCCATGGCAAGGGTACCCATTATTTATTAGGTAAGGATTGCACCGTAATAGATATAGGTGGACAGGATACTAAAATAATTACCTTAGACAAAGGGAAAGTATCTAATTTCACCATGAATGATAAATGTGCAGCAGGTACTGGAAGATTTCTAGAACTAATGGCAAATACCCTAGGAGTTAGTATAGATGAATTAGGGAAGATGGCATTATCTGGAGAAGATATAAATATCACCAGTATGTGTACAGTATTTGCTGAATCCGAAGTCATAAGTCTTATAGGTTCTGGTACAAAAAGGGAAAGTATAGCTAGAGGTATAGTAAACTCTATTACAGGAAGGGTATATGCTCTTTTGCACAAACATGGTGCTACTGACATCATATTTCTAACAGGAGGCTTATGTGAAGTAGAACCCTTTGTTGAACTTCTTTCAGAAAAGCTAGGAATAAAAGTACAAACAAGTTCATTAGCCAGATATGCAGGCTCCCTTGGAGCAGCATTGCTAGCAAAGGATATATAAAGTACCCCGGTATAGTATAAAATCTGTTTATTTTTTTCCTACAAGGGTATATTATGATTAGTTGAAGATAATAACTAATTCATATATATATTATTGAAGGGAGAAATGATAATGGAAAAAGTTAAATTAGCAGTAATATAATATAGCTCAACAGGAACAAATTATAAATTAGCAAAAATGGCAGAAGAAGGAGCATTAGAGGCAGGAGCAGAGGTTAGAGTTTTAAAGGTACAGGAGTTAGCACCAGATGCAGCAATAGATTCAAATCCAGCATGGAGAGCTAATGTAGATGCAACTAAGGATGTACCAATGGCTACTTCAGAAGATTTAGATTGGGCAGATGCTATTATATTCTCAATGCCATCTAGATTTGGGAATTTACCATCACAAATGAAACAATTTATAGATATTCAAGGTGGAATGTGGTTCCAAGGGAAACTTACAAATAAAGTTGTATCAGCTATGGCATCAGCAGGAAATGCTCATGGCGGCCAAGAGGCTACTGTAAAATCATTATATACATCAATGATGCACTGGGGAGCAATTATAGTGCCACCAGGATTTACAGATGATTCAATATATAAAGCAGGTGGCAATCCATATGGTACTTCAGTTACTGTAGATCAAGAGTATAATATGATCGAAGATGTAAAAGATGCAGTAAAGCACCAAGCGAAGAGAACTGTAGAAGTAGCTAGTTGGATTAAGAAAGGGAAATAATAGGATAAAAACTAGGTGAATCTCACCTAGTTTTTTTAATAAATTAAATATATAATAGAAGTAATTGATATTAAGGGGGCACAATATGGAAACATCTTTCGTAACACAACAAGTCACAGTATTAGCAATACTCATGGCAGTAGGCTATATAGCGACAAAGAAAAACATAATAAACGAAAGTATATCTAAGGGTTTGACTCAAATACTTACAGCCATAGCACTACCTTCACTTATACTTTCATCTTTTAATATGAGTTATTCAAATGATACATTAAGATGGGTATTATTAATATTTGTATATTCTCTAGGGGCACATTTTCTTACTATATTAATAGCAAAGCTCTTCTTTATTAAATATCCCAAGGGAAAAAGTGCTGTACTTAGATTTGGAACCATATTTCCTAACTCAGGATTTATGGGTTTGCCATTGATTTTTGAATTATTTGGACAAGAAGCTGTACTTTATGCATCCATATTTATGATTCCATATCATACTTTGATATGGACCTATGGAGAAGGCATACTATCAAAGGGAAAAGCAGAATCACCAATTAAGAAACTAGCATCAACTCCAGCATTAATTGCAGTAGTCTTAGGTACATTAATATTTATATTGAAAATACAATTACCATATGTAGCAAGTAAGCCTCTTTCAATGTTGTCAGCACTTACTTCGCCACTATCAATGCTAATATTAGGTGAAAAAATCACGAAATTAAAATTTAAAGAAATAATTGTGGACAAGGATATATACTATGGGTGTTTTGTTAGACTTGTTGCATCACCGATTATAGCATTAGTTATACTTAAGGTTATAAATGCACCAGAGTTACTTACAAATATTGTAGTTACTATGCAATCCTTGCCATCAGCTATATTACTTGTAGTTTTAACCCAAAAGCATGAAGGAGAAATAGAACTTGCATCTAAATTTACAATAGTAAGCCATATAGTATCTATATTGACGATACCACTGATTTCCATGTTCTTATAATGCACCACGGGGCGCCCAATAGCCAGGGCACAGGCGGTTCTTCTGGCGCAAAAAATTAATCTAAATCAAAGGAGAGTCATAAATGTTCAATGTAATCGACGAAGTAAAAAACATAGAAGAAGAAATAATTAATTGGAGGAGACAGCTCCATCAAATTCCAGAGGTAGGGCTAAATTTGCCAAAGACCACAAAATTCATTATGAATGAATTAGATAAAATGGGCATAGTATATCATACTCTAGTAGATGGAAATGCAATAGTGGGATTAATCAATGGGATTGGAGAAGGAAAGACTATAGGATTAAGAGCAGATACTGATGCTCTACCAGTTAAAGAAGAAACAGGATTAGAATTTGCATCAACTAATAGATGTATGCATGCCTGCGGACATGATGGACATACTGCCATCTTACTAGGAGTAGCAAAGATTCTTAATGAAAACAAAGACAAGTTTAAGGGAAATGTAAAGCTATTATTCCAGCCAGCAGAAGAATATCCAGGTGGTGCAAAGCCTATGCTCGATGAAGGAGCGATGGAAGCTCCTAAGGTAGATGCTGTAATGGGATTACATATAGGAAATCTAGGAAAAAATATTCCAGCAGGTAAAATAGCAGTATCCTATGGAGCCATGATGGCAGCAGTAGATGTAATGTATATTAAAGTAAATGGAAAAGGCTCCCATGGTGCATATCCTCATCAATCTATAGACCCAATTGTTACAGCATCGGAGATAGTATTAGCACTACAAACAATAGTAAGTCGTGAAGTAGATCCAGTAGAGCCAGCAGTTGTATCTGTTACAAGAATATCTGGTGGATTTAACCATAATATAATTCCAGATTCAGTAGAAATACAAGGAACTATAAGGACGGTAAATGAGGATACTAGACAGAGAATATCTAGAAGAATAGAAGAAATAGTAAAGGGAATAACAATGGCTCATGGTGCAAGCTATGAAATTGATTATGAACACTCTTATCCAGCTCTTATAAACTCAAAGGAATTTACAAAGGAATTTGTAGAATCAGCTAAAAAGATAATCTCAGAAGAAGATATTATAGAGATGAAAGCACCTGTAATGGCTGCAGAGGATATGTCATATTTCTTACAAAAAGCTCCAGGTACATTTTTCTACCTAAGTAATCTAGGGAAAATAGAGGGGAAATTTCATCCACATCACAATCCTAAGTTTGATATAGATGAAGGAGAGTTATGGAAAGGGGCAGCTCTTATAATACAAAGTACAATAGATTGGTTAAATAAAAACTAGGCGGGAGCCTAGTTTTTAGTATATTATGATTTATTTATAGATTTTATTTATACATTCATTGCTTTTTATAGATATTACTAATTGGACTTTATAAAATAATCGTGCTACATTTTTAATGGTACTCAGTTTTGTATTGTTACAAGAGTAGTATAACAAGATTATATGTAGGAGGCTTATCAATGAACAAAAAATTTTTGGCTTTATTACTAGTAGTTGCATTGATGATAACAGTACTTGCAGGATGTAAGCAAGAACCGAAGGAATCTGAGAATGCGCCTATAAAGGAAGATACAGTAAATGAAGATGCGGCAAAAACTGAAGCAGAAAAAGTTGAAGCTGTGGATGTAAAAAAGGTATTTGTTTCTCCGCAATGGGTTAAAAGTGTTATTGATGGAGAACAAGAGGAATCAAAGAAATACATAATTTTAGAGGCTTCTTGGGGAACAGCTGATGATAGTCCTGATTACAATACAGGTCATATACAAGGTGCTGTGCACGTAGATATTGCAAGTATAGAGGGAGAACCTTATTGGAACTTGAAGTCTCCAGAAGAAGTGGAACAAGCAATGCTTGAGCTTGGAGTTACAAAAGATACAGTAGTTATTCTATATGGATCTGATGTTTCAGGTACTGCAAGAGTGGCATATGCCTATGTATGGGCAGGCGTTGATAATGTTAAGGTGCTAGATGGTGGACTTGAAGCATGGAAAAAAGCAGGATATGAATTAGAAACTACTGCAAATGCTGGAACACCTGCAACAGAATTTGGTGCAAAGGTACCAGTGAATCCACAATTTTGGTTATCTATAGAAGATGCAGCAAAGAAATTAAAAGATGATTCAAATTTCCGTTTGGTAAGTATTCGTTCCTATAAGGAATTTAACGGTGAGACTAGTGGTTACTCTTATATAGATAAAGCTGGGGAACCAAAAGGTGCTGTTTGGGGTAAGGGAGGTAGCGATCCATACCATATGGAAGACTATACCCATGAAGATGGAACCTATATTACAATGGATGAAATGAAAGAGTTATGGAAAGGCCTTGATTTTACTGTAGATAATGAACTTGTTAATATAAGGATTACTGTGTCCGTAGGTA
>CAYMGW010000051.1:0-10228 GCA_964390085.1 uncultured Tissierella sp. | reverse complement strand
GTAAGAAAGGAAAGATGGCTGGTGGATATTGTACTATCATACCAGAATATAGCTCACCATTTATATTCTCTAATTTCAATGGTACTTCTGGAGACATAGATGTATTAACCCATGAAGCAGGTCATGCTTTTCAATCCTATTTAAGTATGGGATTTGAATTGCCTGAATATGGTTTTCCAACATTGGAAGCTTGTGAAATTCACTCAATGAGTATGGAATTCTTCACTTGGCCATGGATGGAGCTTTTCTTCCAAGATGAGGTAGATAAATATAAGTTTAGCCATCTAGCAGGTGCAGTTAATTTTATACCTTATGGAGTAACAGTAGATGAGTTCCAGCATTTTGTATATGAAAATCCAACTGCTACACCAGAGGAGAGAAAGGCTAAATGGAGAGATATAGAAAAGAAATACCTTCCATTTAGAGATTATGAGGATAATAGATTCTTAGAAAATGGTGGATATTGGTTTAAACAAGGACATATATTTAGCAATCCATTCTATTATATAGACTATACTTTAGCTCAAGTATGTGCATTTCAATTCTGGATTAAGACTATGGAAGACAGAGAAAAAGCTTGGGAGGATTATATTCGTCTTTGTAGAGCAGGAGGTAGTCTACCTTTCCTAGAGCTAGTTAAATTAGCTAATCTAGAAAATCCTTTCATAGATGGAACAATAAAAAGAGTAGTAGAACCTATTAAAAAATGGTTAGATAATGTAGACGATAGCGATTTTTAATAAATGCGCCAGGGGGACGGTTCTCCTGGCGCATTATTTTTATGACTTAGAATTATATATGTAAAAAATCTAATCATATTGTTAAAGGATATAAGATATTAGCCGATATATTGTTTAGAAGATTATTATGGGGAGGTATTAGAGATGCAGGTTAGTACTATGACAAATGTTTCAACAACTTCGAGGATTAACCAAACTCAAACTAATGTAACTACATCAGGAAACGGAGAAATTAGAATACCAAGACAGACAAGACAAAATGAAGAACAAAGATATGTAGATGATAAGAAATTTTCTCAAGAAGAAGTTATAGATATAATAGAAAAAGCAAATAAGGACTTTGTTGCTTATGATAGACGATTTGAATTTTCCATACATGAAGGAACTAAAGAAATAATGGTAAAGGTCATAGATGTAACAACAGATGAAGTGATTAGGGAACTCCCTCCAGAAAAAATATTGGATATGGTAGCAGCAATTTGGGAAGTTGTGGGAATTATTGTAGATAAAAAAATATAGGTGGTGATTTTATGAGCAATTTAAGAATAGCAGGTTTAGCATCGGGTATGGATACAGATGCTATGGTTCAAAGTATGATGAAAGTAGAAAGATTAAAGGTTGATAGATACGAGCAAAGTAAGCAAATAGCTCTTTGGAGACAAGAAGCATATACTAGTATGAATAAGATGTTTGCCAATTTTATTTTAAATAGTAGAAAAGATATGGGATTAACAAGGGTAAGTAGCACAGGTTCTATTTCCAATGCTTCTTATACTAGACTTGACTATGTAAGAAAGGCAACGTCATCTAATGAGACTGCCGCTACAGTATCGGCTACTAGCGAGGCAGTGAATGGGAGTTATACTATTACGGTAGATAATTTGGCTAAGGGTGCTAGTTTTTCAAGTAAAGATATAAAAGGTATAAACTTAGGGCAAAGCATTTCTTTTACATTAAATGGTACTCCGATTAATGTTGGAGATGGAACAAAAGATATTACAATGGATGATGTTGTTAAGGCAATTAATTCTGCTAAAAAAACTGTAGATGGTAAAGAAGTATAATTAGGTGTCAGTGCCTTCTATGATAAAACTAATGGTAGATTATTTATGCAAACAGCAGAAACAGGAAAAGATGCAAAGATTGAAATGTCCGTATCTGATAATTTTGCAATAATGATAGGGTATCTTGGTACAGATGAAGCAGCATATGCTACTGAAGGAGCTAAATATATTAAAAGCCAAGATGCTGAAATCACATTTAATGGAGTAAAACTAACATACTCTTCCAACAACATTAACCTAAACGGCCTAAACATCCAACTAAAATCAGAGGGAGTTTCTACAACCATAAATGTAGATACAAACGTTGACGGCATAATGGAAAAAATTGAAAAGCTAATCAATGATTATAATGAATTAGTGGACAAGGCATCTAAGTCTATAAATGAAAAAAGATATACAAATTATTATCCTCTATCTCAAGAAGAGAAGAAGGCAATGCATGAAGATGATGTTAAATTATGGATGGAAAAGGCTAAATCAGGAATGTTAAATAGAGATGAAACCATAAATAGAACACTTCAAACTGCAAGAAATGAATTATATAAAACCTTAGAAAATGGTACAGGCTCTTTTAACCATATTACTCAAATAGGGATATCTACAGAGAAATATGCTAGGGGTACTACTGGAGGAAAACTTCAAATAGATAAGGATAAGCTTAGAACAGCTATTATGGAAGATCCTGAAGGAGTAATGGAGTTATTATTTAAAGAAAGCAATGAAGAAGCGTCTGAATCCAGTAAAAGTACTAAAGGTGCATTTACAAGAGTATACGATAGCCTAACTGATGGAATGAAATCCATTATAGATAAATCTGGTCCAGGTGAAGACTCTGAATTATTAAGATCAGTAAAATCTAATATCCTTATAGATTTTGTAACTAAAAAATCAAGTATATCAGATTTAGATAAAGAAGTATTGGATACAAGCAAAAGAATAGATGATTTAAATGTAATGTTAGCTAGAAAAGAAAACTCATATTATGCTAAATTTGCAAATATGGAAAAAATGTTACAACAGATGTATAGTCAGAGCAATTGGTTATCACAACAATTTGCTAGGTAAATGAGAGATAAATAAGGAGAGAATGAAATGACATATCAGGCTTTAAATCAATACAAGCAAAACGCTGTGCTTACAGCTACTCCGGAAGAACTTACACTTATGCTATATGATGGTGCTATTAAGTTTATGAATATTGGCAAATATAGTATAGAAAATAAAGAACTGGAGAAGGCACATTCTTCCTTAGTAAGGGCACAGGATATCATTTTGGAATTAAACTATTCCCTAGACATGAATTACGAAATATCTAAAGAACTTAGAGTTTTATATGACTTTGTTTTAGCTAAACTAGTAGATGCAAATATAAATAAAGATAGTAAAGCTATAGAGGAAGCACTCACCATAGTAAACGATATGAGAGATACTTGGAAAGAGGTTATGAAACAAATAAAACAAAAAGTTTATCAAGCTAAGTAGGTGTTTTAATGACTTATGATAATGTTAAGAAAATGATAGAACTCTCTTTGGAAAAGAAGGGTTTGCTAAATAAAATCTTAGAATTAACTAAGACACAGACAGATGCAATTGAGAATGAGAATATGGATGATTTAAGTGTAATACTAGTAGAAAAAGAAAGATTAATGGAAGAGATAGATGTACTAGATAGGGATTTCTTATCTCTATATAATGCTATAAAATTAGATGAAGGTATAGATAGTTTAGAAAAAATTGATATAGAAAAGTATGCCAATGTAAAATCTCTAAAGGAAATTGTCACTGAAATAAATTCTATATTAAATAATATATCAACTATAGACCGAAATAATACGATAAAGATGAAGTTAAATGTGGACAAAATCAAATCGGATTTAAAACAAGTAAAAGAAGCTAAACGAGCATATAAAGGGTATAATTATGAAGCTGTTGAAAGTATGCTCATAGATGAAAAGAAATAGATAGAAGTAAAATATAACTATAAAATGGGTTTGAGTGAGAAGCTATATTCTCACTCAAACCCATTTTTATTTAATCTCGCAAAATATTCTAATTATTTTAATTATTTTAACTATATACGATTGACTTAAATAAATATTGTTGCTATAATAAAATCATCCCGTATAACAATATAATATACCGTAATACGGCACAAGGCATTTGCACTTAGAATAATAATGTTTTCGATTCATATTATTTAATACACAACAATAAAAAAATAGGGGTGGTAAAATGGTTGAAAGAAAAAAGAAGATGACTGTCTCAGATTTTAAAAAATATAAAGAGGAGGGGAGGATGTTTGCCTATGTAACAGCATATGACTATACAACTGCTACTATTGTAAATGAAAGTAATTGTGAAGTTATACTTGTAGGGGATTCATTAGGAATGATAATGTTAGGATATGATGGGACAACTTCTGTTACAATGGAGGATATGATACATCATATAAAGCCAGTAGTGAAGGGTGCTCCTGATACATTTATAATTGGAGATATGCCATTTGGTTCGTATAATGTTAGCAAGGAGCAGGCTATTGAAAATGCAAACAGATTATATAAGGAAACAGGATGTGACTGTATAAAATTAGAAGGTGGAGCAGATATGGCTGATACAGTAGCAGCTATAGTAAAGGCAGGTATACCAGTAATGGGACATATAGGGCTTACACCACAAACAGCAGGAATGTTGGGTGGATTCAAAGTACAGGGAGGAACTCCAGAAGCAGCTAAACAACTGATAGAGGATGCAAAGATATTAGAGAGAGCAGGAGCATTTTCAATAGTGGTAGAATGTGTACCAAAGGGAGTGGCAAAAGCCTTAAGAGAAGCTGTAAGTATACCGATACTAGGAATAGGAGCAGGACCATATGTTGACTGCCAAGTGTTAGTAACACAGGATTTACTAGGGATGTATGGGAACTTCAAACCAAAGTTTGTAAAACAATTTGCGAATATCAGAAAAGAAATGGTGGATGGCTTAAATAAATTTCATCAAGAGAGCATTGACGGAACATTTCCTTCAAAAGAATATTGTTTTAATGTAAATGTAGAAGGATTTGAAGTAGAGTAAATAAAAGACATGGAGAGATGATTAAAATGAAAATAGCCATAATAGGATCAGGAGCCATGGGGAGTTTATATGGAGGAATTTTAGCAGAGGCTGGTAACGAAGTTTATTTTATTGATGTTTTCGAAGAACACATCAATAAGATAAATAAAGATGGCTTATGCATAGTAGAAAATGGTGTGGAAAGGTATATTAAAAATGTGAAAGCCACAACAAATGCTAGAGAAGTTGGTAAGGTTGACCTTGCTATAGTGTTTGTAAAATCTACTATTACAGATATGGCAGTAAAACAAAATATGGATGTACTTGATAAAAATACAATTGTATTGACTTTACAAAATGGCTTGGGCAATATAGAAAAAATCAATACTGTTGTGGATATCGAGGAGATAATTGCAGGTACTAGCTCAAATGGTGCTAGTATGATAGAACCAGGCAAGATTAACCATGCAGGCAATGGAGGAACTACAATAGGAGAGATAGATGGTTCCATAACCCAACGGATAAAAGAGTTAGGCGAGATATTAAATATACCAAAATTAGGACCAGTAAAAATATCAGATAATGTAATGGGGCTTATATGGGACAAACTACTTGTAAATGTTGGAATCAATCCATTGACAGCAATAACAGGGTTAAAGAATGGGCAACTATTAGAAAATGAAGAAAGTATATTGCTGTTAGAGAAACTAGTGGAGGAAGGTATTGAAGTAGCAAAAGCACTAGGAATCAAATTAGGATTTCAAGATTCAGAGCATTGTAAAGAGGTATGTAGGGCAACATTTGGAAATACATCTTCAATGTTGGCAGATATAATTAATAAAAGAAAGACAGAGATTATGAACATCAACGGGGCTATTGTAAGAGAAGGGAAAAAGCTAAATATACAAACACCTGTAAATGAAATTATAACAAATCTAGTTTTATTAAAAGAAAAAAGTTATTTTAACTAATTGGTTAGGTATAAGGTATAGTGTAGTTTTATAGGTTAAAATATTTGGGGAGGGAATATGATGAAAACCACTACTAGTGAAATGAAGTATGGTAAAACATTAAAAGATCAATTAACATTAAGAAGTATTATAATTGGGATAATTGGAGCTATCATCATAACTACTAGTTCAATGTATGTGGCTTTAAGAATGGGAGCACTTCCATGGCCAACAATTTTCGTTGCAGTTATGTCCATGACCATATTAAAAATTTTAAAAAATACAAATTTAAACGAAATAAATGTTACCCATACAGCCATGTCGGCAGGAGGAATGGTTGCCGGAGGATTAGCTTTCACCATACCTGGTATTTGGATGCTAGATAAGACAGCAAACGTAAGCTTTATGACTTTATTAGTAGTTACATTGTCAGGATCAATTTTAGGGGTAATATTTACAGCTTTAATAAGAAAATATTTTATAGAAGGTGAAAAGCTACCTTTCCCTATGGGAATTGCCGCATCTGAAACTGTACTAGCAGGAGATGAAGGCGGAGGAAAAGCTAAAACATTATTTGTAACATTGGGATTAACAGCAGTATTTACTGCCATAAGAGACTGGTTTGGGAAGATACCTGGGGCTTGGTTATCAGCAAAGTTAGCTACAAAAAATATATTTTTTGGATTATGGGTCTCTCCAATGGCTGTAGGAATTGGATATTTAATAGGGCCATTGTTTACAGGAGTATGGTTTTTAGGCGCTATGATTTCTTATTTCTTTATAATTCCAGTTGGAGTAAAGGCAAAATGGTTTGCTGATGTTGCTGCCGCTACAGCCTTCAAAGATAGTCTAGGTATTGGACTTATGGTAGGTACTGGAGTTGGAATATTAGTAAAAGGGATTTTACCTAAAGCAAAAGAAATCTATGGTCCAATGATAAGTGGAAAAGCAGCAAAAGAAGGCGGAGTTAATATGAAATGGTTTCCTATTATATTTGCTATTATAGCTTTTTCACTAACTATATTTACTAATATGGGATTTGTTGCAAGTTTACTAACTATAATAGGGGTATGGCTAACAACGGCTATGGCAGCTTCTATTACAGGACAAACTGGAATAAATCCAATGGAGATATTTGGTATAATTGTTTTGTTAGTAGTTAAGGCAGTTACAAAGATTGGTGGAGTAGAAGCATTCTTAGTAGCTGGAGTAGTTGCTGTTGCTAGTGGATTAGCTGGTGATGTTTTGAATGATTTTAAATCTGGATATATTTTAAAAACAGAACCGAGGGCTCAACTAGTAGCTGAAACAATAGGTGGTATTATAGGTTCAGTTGTTTCTGTAATAGTAATGTTTGTTATGTTTAAAGCTTTTGGAGAAATGGGACCTGGAACTGAGCTACCTGCACCACAAGCTTATGCCGTATCTACCATGGTAGGAGGATTACCAAATCCAATGGCATTCTATATTGGAGGAGCAATTGGTTTAGTACTATATCTATTAAATGTACCAGGAATGACACTGGGTATAGGAATATATTTGCCAATGTTCATATCTACCACTGCATTTTTAGGAGGATTAATTCACCTTGTAGTTTCTAAAGTAAAACCAGAACTAACTGAAAGAGGTGTAATAGTTTCATCAGGATTATTAGGTGGAGAAGGTGTCACAGGAGTAATTAAATCAATAATTAATGTATTAACAATGTCAAAAATAGGAGGACTCGAAGATGAAGACATATGAAATGAAAAAAATCAAATTAACAGATATAGATGGTATAAAAGTAGGTAATGCACAAGACTTAAAAGGGGCAACAGGATGTACAGTTGTTATATGTGAAAATGGAGCAACTGCAGGAGTAGATGTAAGAGGTGGCTCACCAGGAACAAGGGAGACAGATTTACTAGACCCACAAAACCTAGTAGATAAAATCCACGCAGTAATGTTATCAGGTGGAAGTGCTTTTGGTTTAGATGCAGCTTCTGGTGCTATGAAGTATTTAGAAGAAAAAGACATTGGTTTTGATGTACAGGTTACAAAGGTTCCTATAGTATGTAGTGCAGTGTTATTTGATTTAGTAGTAGGAGACCATAGGGTAAGACCTAATTTGGAAATGGGTTATGAGGCTTGTGTTAATGCTAATAATGAAGAATGTCCAAATGGCAATGTAGGTGCGGGAACAGGAGCTACTGTAGGAAAGTTTTCAGGTGTAGAGAGAGCAATGAAGGGTGGATTAGGCTCCTATGCTCTACAAGTAGGAGATTTGAAAGTAGGCGCCATAGTAGCTGTGAATTGTTTGGGAGATGTAATTGATCCTGAAACTGGAGAAATTCTAGCTGGTCTACTAGATGAAGAAGGCAAGAAATTAGTAGGAACAGAGAATATATTAGCACAAAGGTATAGTGAAAAGAAAAATTTATTTAGTGGTAATACAACTATTGGAGTTATAGCCACTAATGGAACATTTACAAAATCAGAAGCCAATAAATTAGCGTCTATGGCTCACAATGGATATGGAAGAACTATGAGACCAGCACATTCAATATTTGATGGAGATACAATATTTACTATGGCTACAGGAAAGATAGAAGCAGATATAAATGTAGTGGGTTTTCTTGCAGCACGAACAATGGAAAGAGCAGTTATAAATGCTATAAAATCTGCTGATTCTTCCTATGGATTTAAGTCATATAAGGAGTTAAAAGAAGAATAATTAGGCTTATATATTACATAGCTTCATTAATATATCATTAACTTTTTATTAATGAAGCTATTGTTGTATTTATATATTAAAATTATAGGGGGTTATATTTATGAACAGTTCTGTGGTAACGGATAATTCTATTATTTTAGAAAACTTGAAAACTGATGAAATGATAGAATTCATTCAGGCTTTAGTTAGAATCAATAGTGTATATGATCCTGAAGTAGAAAATGCAAATGAAGAAGAAGTAGCAAAATTTATCTATGAGTTCTTAAAAAAAGAGGGGTTTGAGGTTTATTTAGATGAAGTAGTCCCTGGAAGACCAAATGTTATAGCTATATATAATGGAAGTGAAGAAGGAAAAACCCTTTTATTTGAAGGTCATACAGATGTAGTATCTGCTGGAGACATAGAAAAGTGGGACTATGATCCATTTGGTGCAGAAATAGTCAATGTAAATGGTAAGGATAGAATGTATGGACGTGGAACAAATGATACTAAGGGAAATGTTGGTGCTATGATATATGCTGCAAAGGCCATAAAAGATTCAGGTATACCTTTAAAAGGGAAAATAAAGATTTGTATTCCAGTTGATGAAGAAGGATTAATGATAGGAATTAAGGATTTTATTAAAAAAGGTTGGGCAGATGATGTAGACGCAGGAATTATTTGTGAACCAGAAGAGAAAAATTTATGCCTTGTTCAAAAGGGTGCTCTACGACTTGGTATCACAATAAATGGAAAGATGTCCCATGGAGCCATGCCTTTAGCGGGTAATAACCCAGTATGGGGAGTTGGGAGAGTAATAACGGAACTTAGAAAGCTTGAGAATGCAGAAAAGGATAGACTAGGTAAACATAAATACTTAGGTTGGCCAAGTATAACACCTACTACTATTCAAACACCTATAAAAGGAGTAGCTCAGATCAATGTGGTACCTACTGATGCATATATGACATTGGATATAAGAACTGTACCTGGTCAAGATCATGATTCCTTAGTAAATCAGGTTCAAGGGATTTTAGATAGATTAATGGAGCAATATCCTTCTGGTGATGATAAGTTTGATGCGACACTTGAGATTATAGACAATAGACCAGTTGTTGAGTGTGACATTAATGAACCAATAGTTAAAGCCCTTGCAAAAGCCTATACAGATGTCATGGGGTCTGAACCTATTTATAATGGAGTACCTGGCGCAACTGACGGAACTTTTTTAACAGCATGGAAGGATATCCCCGTAGTAGTTACGGGAGCTGGGGATAGAGAAATTCCTCACCAAGTTAACGAATGGTGTGAGGTTGATGATTTAATTGAGACTGCAAAAATGTATACATTAGCAGCTTTGAATTTTTTAAATGGTGATTAATTTTGATTAATAGGTAAATTGATTTAGAGGTAATACATAACTACCATAGAATTTTATGAATTAAAAAAACCATAGTAGAGATTAGAAATAATTTCTGCTATGGTTTTTTTAATTAGTATGGTGATTATATACATTGTTTTATATTAGTACAGATCATTCTGTATTTTAATAGCATAATCTTTTAATAGAGAAGAATAGTAAGGAATTTCATTTTTGTTAAACCTAATTGCGGGTTTAGAAATGCTTATACTAGCAATAGCATTTCCCATTGAATTTAAAATAGGAACACCTATACAAATAAGACCTTCAACATATTCCTCATTGTCTATAGCATATCCCAGTTTTTTAAC
>CAYMGW010000050.1:0-10273 GCA_964390085.1 uncultured Tissierella sp. | reverse complement strand
TGAAAAAGTCACGGAAGAATTGGAAAATATGGATAAAATAAACGGTGCTGAAGGGATCCTCGAACTACATGCTGATGGTTATGGTTTTTTAAGATCTGATAATTATTTATCTGGTGATGAGGATATATATATTTCCCCTTCACAAATCAGGAGATTTAGATTAAAGACAGGAGATAAGATTTTCGGTGTGACTCGTGATCCAAATCCTGGAGAAAGATACAAAGCTCTTCTCTATATAAAATCTGTTAATGGAATGCATCCAGAAACCTGTACAAAAAGACCTAATTTCGATAGTTTAACTCCCATATATCCAAATAAAAGATTAAAACTTGAAAGTAATTCATCTGAACTTGCTACTAGAATGATTGATTTAATCGCACCTATAGGCAAGGGTCAAAGAGGTATGATAGTATCTCCACCAAAGGCAGGAAAGACAAGCTTATTGAAAATGGTGGCAAATGCCATAGCTAAAAACCATCCTGAGGTAGAAATCATTGTACTTCTAATAGATGAAAGACCTGAAGAAGTTACTGATATGAAAAGATCTGTAAAAGGTGATGTGGTTTATTCAACTTTTGATGAACTGCCACAGCATCATACAAAGGTTGCTGAAATTGTACTTGAAAGAGCTAAAAGGCTTGTAGAGCATGGAAAAGATGTAGTTGTTTTATTAGATAGTATTACAAGGCTTGCTAGAGCCTATAATTTAACTATCCCAGCTACAGGTAGAACTCTCTCAGGAGGATTAGACCCAGGCGCTTTACATAAACCTAAGAGATTTTTTGGAGCTGCAAGGAATTTAGAAGAAGGTGGTTCTTTAACCATTCTTGCTACAGCCTTGGTTGAAACTGGTAGCCGTATGGATGATGTTATATTTGAGGAATTTAAAGGAACGGGTAATATGGAAATTCATTTAGATAGAAAGCTATCTGAGAAAAGGATTTTCCCAGCTGTTGATATCAATAAATCAGGTACTAGAAGAGAAGAGCTACTTTTATCGCAAAAAGAGCTTGAGACTATTTGGGCTATTAGAAAAGCTATGGGTAATGCACCTACACAGGATGTCACTGAAAACTTAATAGAAAACCTAGTAAAGACTAAGAATAATGACCAATTTATAGATGAGATGAGAAATAAAATTTGGTTTTAGTTGAAAATAAAAAATATATATGCTATAATTTAGTGGTTGAATTATGAAAAAATGTTTTTTTGCTATATACTAGCAGTTGAAGAGAGGTGAAAGGAATGAAAGCGGATATTCATCCAGATTATAAAGAAGCTACAGTTATTTGTGCCTGTGGAAATACCTTTAAAACAGGTTCTGTTAAAGATGAATTAAGAGTTGAAGTTTGTTCAGAATGTCATCCATTCTTTACAGGACGTCAAAAATTCGCAGAACGTGGTGGACGTGTTGAAAAATTCAAGAAGAAATACAATATGGACTAATTTCTTCAGAAAACTAGGTTAGATGCTCGGGCAACTAACCTTTATTTTTTATGACCTAACTTAGCGAACGATAGTGAGCTTTAGTAGGTCAAACGCAACGAGAACCAAATTCATATGAGCGTAGCGAGTAAATGAATTTGTGTTTCGAGACTGCGGAAAATGACCTAACTTAGCGAACGATAGTGAGCTTTAGTAGGTCAAACGTAACGAGCACCAAATCTATACGAACGTAGGTCCTATTGGACACTACTGAATTATACCCTACGGGGTAGATAGAGGTAGTGAGTAAATAGATTTGAGTTGCGAGACTACGGGAAATGACCTAACTTAGCGAACGATAGTGAATAGTTGAAAGACTAAAAGACTAAAATACCCTAAGGCTTTACTCAAAACTATTCACTTTTCACTATTCACTAAAAATCCGGGGGTGAAAATATGAAAATTAAAAACTTAGATAGAGCACCTAAGCATATTACAAGTATTGGCGGACAGGCATTAATAGAAGGGGTTATGATGCGTGGGCCAAAGGATATAGCCATTGCTGTTAGAAAGCCAGATAAGGAAATTGAAGTAAAAATAGAAAAACTAAATACTTTAGCTATGAGGTATAAAATATTCAAGCTACCTTTTTTAAGAGGAGTAGTAGGACTTATAGAGGCTTTAATGTTTGGAACAAAAGCATTAATGTATTCTGCTGAATTTTTTGAAGAAGAAGAAACTTCATCTAAAGAAAGATTCACACAAAAATTATTTAAAGATAAAGCAGAGGAGGTTGAAATGGCCTTTGCTGTAATCAGTTCCCTTGTTCTTGCCGTAGGAATATTTATGATATTGCCCACTCTTTTAACTAATTTTTTTAAGAATAAAATAAATAGTTCCATAGGGCTAAACCTTATGGAGGGATTGGTTAGAATAATAATATTCTTAATATATATAATAGGAGTATCCAAACTTGAAGATATTAGAAGGGTATTTGAATATCATGGGGCGGAACATAAAACTATACATTGTTATGAAAATGAAGAAGAACTTCTAGTTGAAAATGTAAAAAAATACCCAATTCTTCATCCTAGATGTGGAACTAGTTTTTTATTTATGGTAATGATTATTAGTATATTGGTTTTATCGTTTTTTGGTTGGCCAAACCCATTACAAAGATTTGTTATAAGAATTTTGATGTTTCCTGTCATTGCAGGGATATCCTATGAAATAAACAGGCTTATCGGAAGAAGTAGTTCAAGACTAGCTTATTTTCTTTCTTATCCAGGATTAATGATTCAAAGGCTAGCTACTGTAAAAGAGCCTGATGGAGAACAAATTGAAGTAGCAATAGAGGCTTTAAAAGCAGTTTTAACAGATAACAAGGATGAGGATAAATGGTAACGATAAATGATCTTCTAAGGAAATCCCAGGTGTCTCTTTTTGATTCAATTCTAGTATTATGCAAATTATTAGACGTAGATAAATCATATGTATATACCTATGGAGAAAGGCAAGTTTCAAAGGAAGTTGAAGATGAGTTTTTGCAGCTTATGAGGAAAAGAGCTGAAGGATATCCTATACAGTATATATTAGGGGAAAGAGAATTTATGGGGCTAGATTTTTATTTAGAAGAAGGTGTACTAGTTCCTAGACCAGATACTGAAACTTTGGTAGAATATATCATAGAGTATGTGAAGAGAAGATATGAGAACAAAACTATTAAGTTATTAGACATAGGTGTTGGGAGTGGTGCTATTTCATTAAGTATAGCCCACTATTGTAAGGATGTCTTTGTATATGGAATAGATATTTCGGATATTGCTCTTAAAGTAGCAAAGATTAATAAACAGAGATTAAATCTATCCAATGTAAATTTTTATAAGGGAGATTTGTTTAAGGCTCTAGAAGGACTTAATTTAGAAGGAGCATTTGAAATAATAGCATCTAATCCACCATATATTTCTAAAGAAGAAATTGAAACATTAGATATGACTGTAAAAGATTTTGAGCCAAGACTTGCTTTAGATGGAGGCGAGGATGGTCTAGATTTTTATAGGAAAATTACACCAGAAAGTAAAAAATTCCTAAAGAACAATGGACTTCTGATTTATGAAATTGGATACAATCAAGGGGAGGATGTTGTAGATATTTTAATTTCCGAAGGATTTAAGGAAGTATCTGTTTTAAAAGATTTACAAGGTTTAGATAGGGTGGTTTTTGGCTTTATTAGGGAATGAGGTGGTTCTTTTATGGAATTATTGGCGAAGTTGTTTATATCTTTCTTCAAAATAGGTGCATTTAGTTTTGGTGGAGGCTATGCTATGCTTCCACTTATAGAAGAGGAGATAATACAGGTTCATAATTGGCTGACACCTACAGAATTTATAGATATTTTAGCAGTATCTGAGATGACGCCAGGACCTATAGCTATTAATAGTGCAACATTTTTAGGTTATAAGGTGGCAGGGGTTATAGGATCTATAACAGCTACTATTGCTGTAGTACTACCTTCGTTTATAGTTATGAGTCTGATATTTCACTTTATCACTAAATTTAAAAATTCACCCTACGTTGAGTGGATGTTTACTGGGATAAGACCTATTGTTCTTGGTCTAATTGCATCGGCAGCTGTAACTGTTGCAAAAAATACATTTATAGATATTAAATCTGTAATTATTGCTACAGTATTATTTTATATAGTTACATTTAAGAAATTTAACCCTATTCTTGCTATAGTATTGGCAGGAGTAATGGGGATAATTCTCTACTAAGGAAGGAGGAGGACAATGCTTTTAGAAATGTTTCTAACTTTTTTTAAGATTGGAGCCTTTACCTTTGGTGGAGGATATGCTATGATTCCTATTATTCAAGAAGAAGTAGTAGATAAGAAAAAGTGGATAGATGAAAGTGAATTTCTAGATGCTATTGCTCTTGCACAAGGTTCACCTGGGCCCGTTGCTGTGAATACCAGTATATTTGTAGGATATAGGTTAAAAGGTTTACCAGGAGCTTTAGCTTCAACTTTAGGAACTGTTTTACCATCGTTTTTGACAATACTACTTATTGCAATGTTTTTTTATCAATATAGGAATAATGTTATTTTGGATAAGGTATTCTTAGGAATTAGACCTGCTGTTGTTGCATTAATATTATCAGCAGTATATAAACTTACAAAGAGTTCCAAGTTTGGGTATAAAAAATTAATCATTTCATTAGCTGCATTATTAGCTATTGTGGTTTTAGGTATAAGTCCTATTTACCTAGTAATAGCAGGAGGGGTCGGGTCAGTGATAATAAATAAGAGACTTAATAAATTGTAGCTTTTTAATGATAAACTAAATAATTGATATTTTAATCTTTTCAATTGTCAATTATCAATTGTCAATTAAATTAATAAGGGAGTGAAAATATGTTAGATAAGTTAGCGACTATTGAAGAAAGATATATGGAATTAGGCGAAAAAGTAATGGATATGGAAGTAATAAATGATAGAGAATTATTTCAAAAACTAATGAAGGAACATTCCGATATAGAGCCTATAGTATTTAAATATAGGGAATATGTAGAGACTAGAGATAGTCTTGAAGAAGCTAAAGAAATGCTCAGAGATAAATTAGATGATGAAATGAAGGAATTGGTTAAAGAGGAGATAAAAGACCTTGAAACTTCTCTAGAAGCTATTGAGGAAGAACTCAGAGTATTACTTATACCAAAAGATCCAAATGATCACAAGAATGTTATTGTAGAAATAAGAGGTGGAGCTGGAGGAGATGAAGCAGCTCTATTTTCAGGAGTATTATTTAGAATGTACTCAAGATATGCTGAAAGAAATAGATGGAAAGTAGAAATAATGAGTACCAATGAAATAGGTATTGGTGGTTTTAAAGAAGTAGTATTTATGATAAAAGGTAAAGGCGCTTATAGTAGATTGAAATATGAATCTGGTGTACACAGAGTTCAAAGAGTACCTGAAACTGAAGCAAGTGGTAGAATTCATACATCTACATCTACTGTTGCAGTATTGCCAGAAGCAGAAGATGTTGATATAGATATTCAGGAAAAGGATTTAAAGATAGATATCTATAGGTCTTCTGGAGCAGGTGGACAGCACGTAAATACTACTGACTCTGCAGTAAGAATCACTCACATACCAACAGGAGTAGTAGTTGCTTGTCAAGATGAAAGAAGCCAAATTAAAAATAGAGAAAAGGCTATGAAGATATTAAAATCTAGGATATATGATAAAATGCTAACAGATCAAGCAGCAGAAATTGCAGAAGAAAGAAAAGGCCAAGTAGGTACAGGTGATAGGTCTGAAAGAATCAGAACTTACAATTTTCCACAGGGAAGAGTTACAGATCATAGAATCAATTTAACATTATATAAATTAGATGCCTTTGTAGATGGTGATTTAGATGAAATGATAGATGCATTAATCACCTCAGATCAAGCAGAAAAATTAGGCTCAGAAGAATAAATGAACTAATAAATAAAGAAATAAGTATCATTTTTGGTGCCAGGCACCAAAAATGATACTTATTTAATATTCTGACAAGTCACTTAAAATATATTACAATACCTAATATAAATCCAATAACAGTACCAATACTAGAAACCCTTCCTCTGTGAAGGGTTTTTCCTGTTGGAATCAATTCATCACAGACTATGTATAGCATAATGCCACCAGCACTAGCTAAACATAGGGAAATTACAGTATTGGATATATTACCTAAATAAGCGCCAATATATGCTCCTATCCCCGTAGGTATTCCTACTAGAACACTAAATAAGATTATTTTCCAGGGTTTAACCTTATTCATACTCAGAGGTAATGACATGGACATTCCTTCGGGAATATTGTGTAAGAGCATTGCCAAGGTAAGAACTAACCCAAAATCAGATATACCTACTAAGGTAGAGCCTAAGGCCATGCCTTCTGGAATACTATGTAGAGCTATGCTTATACCAAGAATGATACCAGTCCTCAAATGAATGAAGTAAGATAATTTTTCTAATAAAATTTCTAACACAATAATAGCAAATATGCCTACAGTAACACCTATTATTACATTAAAAACACCACCTATATAAAAAGCTTCAGGAAATAAATGAAAGCTTACTATAAACATTATAAATCCACCGGTTAATCCTAATATAAAGCTTAACATTTTATCTGTTTTTTTGATATATATTCCAATTAAACTTCCCAAACCAATACCTAAAATACCAACTAATAGTCCAATAATACCAATAGTCCACTTATTCATTTTAACCCCTCCCATTAATAAATATGTGAGGAGTCCACTAATTATTAATTTTAAATTTTAATTGTCCTTTGTTAATTGTTAATTGTCAGGTAATAATATATAATAATATAAAGCAATGAAAAGTTAAAAAACTAGTTAATAGTTAAAAGTGAATAGTGAAAGGTTCTGAGTAAGGCTTTCGGGTCTTTAATCTTTTTAGTTACTAGTTATTCACTATTGGTTATTCACTAAATATAGGTGAGAGGTAAATATGGAGACAAAAATAATAAAGATTGATGAAAAGAATATAGACAAAGATTTAATTTTTGACGCAGCAAATGTAATTAAGAATAGTGGAGTAGTTGCCTTTCCAACGGAAACTGTATATGGACTTGGTGCCAATGGATTTGACGAAAATGCAGTAAAAAAAATATTTACTGCAAAGGGTAGACCTCAAGATAATCCATTAATTCTTCATGTCCATTCAATAGAGCAAGTTAGAGAGTTAGTA
Source organism: uncultured Tissierella sp. (assembly GCA_964390085.1). Classification (GTDB taxonomy): domain Bacteria; phylum Bacillota; class Clostridia; order Tissierellales; family Tissierellaceae; genus Tissierella. The sequence goes on along the minus strand of CAYMGW010000050.1, from coordinate 3,088 downwards.
ATTGAAATTCCAGACATAGCCAAAGCTTGTATGAAAAAATTTTGGCCTGGACCTCTTACTATTCTTTTATCAAAATCTAGCAAAGTGCCAAGTATAATTACGGCAGGACTTAATACTGTAGCCATTAGGATGCCAGAGAATAAAATAGCATTAGAGTTGATTAGAACATCAAATGTTCCCATAGCTGCACCTTCTGCTAATACATCAGGGAGACCTAGCCCTACATCAGCTAAACATGTAATAGAGGATTTAATGGGTAAAATAGATATGATAATAGATGGCGGAGATACTGGAATAGGATTAGAATCAACAGTATTAGATTTATCTGGAGATGTACCTATGATTCTTCGTCCAGGAGGAGTGACTAAGGAAGAACTACAGAAAATAATCCCCAATGTAACTATAGACTTTGCTATAATTAAAGAAGATGAAAATATAGTCCCTAAGTCACCTGGACAAAAGTATAGACATTATGCTCCAAAATCAGATATGCTAGTCTTTACAGGTGAGGTTGAAAACATTGTAAAAACTATTGTTGTAAAAACTAGGGAATATACGGATGCTGGTAAAAAAGTGGGGATTGCCTGTACAGATGAAACAAAGGAATTTTATAAAGATGGATTAATAATATCTATGGGTAGCAGACAAAACAAGGAGACTATCGCTCATAATTTATTTAACACCCTTAGGCTGTTTGATGAAGGAAAGGTAGATATAATCTTAGCTGAGGGAGTTGAGTTATCTGGTTTAGGAGTAGCAATAATGAATAGAATGATGAAGGCTGCTGCAGGCAAGATTATTAATGTTTAGAAGGAGAGAATTAAATGATAGTTTTATTTGTATGTACTGGTAATACTTGTAGAAGCCCTATGGCGGAGGGTATATTAAAATCTATATCAGAAAAAAAGAATTTAGATTTAAAGGTTAAATCTGCAGGTATTTCCGTATTTGATGGAGATAATGCATCTAAGAATTCTATAAATGCCATGGAAAAAATTGGCATAGATATATCAAAGCATGAAGCAAGGCAGCTTCATAGGGATTTAGTAGATGAGGCAGACTTGATTTTAACTATGTCTAAATCTCATAAAGAATTTATAAGAGGAAATTTTTCATCATCTAAGGATAAAGTTTTCACTTTATTAGAATATGCATATAAAATAAACAAGGATGTAGCAGACCCATATGGTGGAAGTTTGCTATTATATGAGCATACAAGAGATGAAATTTATAAAGCGGTTGATAAGATAATTGACAATGGACAATTGATCAAGAAAGGATGATTTAAATGAAAATAGGTATAGGTAGTGATCATGGTGGTTTTGAATTAAAGGAGTATATTAAGGAATACTTAGATAAAGAAGGAATCCAATATATTGATTATGGTACTAATTCTCTTGAATCAGTAGATTATCCTGATTATGGGAAAAAAGTAGCTGAGGCTGTTGTATCTAAAGAAGTAGACAGAGCTATAGTTATCTGTGGTACAGGTATTGGTATTTCCATAGCTTGTAACAAAGTAAAAGGAATTAGATGTGCTTTGTGTGGAGATACTTATTCAGCTAGAATGAGTAGGGAACATAATGATGCAAATATTTTAGCCCTTGGCGGTAGGGTTATCGGAAGAGATTTAGCCCTAGAAATAGTCTCCATTTGGCTAAAATCAGAATTTGCTGGTGGAAGACATGGAAGAAGAGTAGAAAAAATAAGTGAAATTGAAGGCTAATTTGTGATATAATTTTCAAGGAAAATAATTAACATTGAGAAGGGAGTTTTTTATATGGCAAAAGTAGTAGTATTTGATCATCCTCTTATTAAACATAAACTTACATTTATAAGAGATAAAAACACTGGTTCAAAAGAGTTTAGGGAGTTAGTTACGGAAATTTCAATGTTGATGGGATATGAAGTAACTAGGGATTTTCCTTTAGAGGAAATCGAAATAGAAACCCCTCTTACAAAGATGAAATCACAAGTTATATCAGGTAAGAAGGTAGGGCTTATACCAATACTTAGAGCAGGACTAGGTATGGTAGATGGTATGCTAAATCTTTTACCAGCAGCTCGTGTAGGTCATATTGGACTTTATAGGGATCCACAGACTTTAAAACCTGTAGAATATTATTGTAAATTACCTCAAGATATTGAAGAAAGGGAATTAATTGTTTTAGACCCTATGCTTGCAACAGGAGGCTCAGCTACAGCAGCTATAGATTTCTTGAAAAAAAGAGGAGCAACGAACATTAGATTGGTTTGCTTAATAGCAGCTCCTGAAGGAATAAAAGCTGTAACAGAAGCTCATCCAGATGTAGATATTTATGTAGCAGCATTAGATGAAAAATTAAATGATCATGCATATATACTACCAGGCTTGGGAGATGCTGGTGATAGATTGTTCGGCACTAAATAAAGGGAGAGGGATTTGTTATGAAAAGCTTTATTGCACCGTTTTTACTAGCGGCCTGTATTTCATATGCTTCTACTCCTTTTGTAAGAAAATTAGCATTTAAGGTTGGTGCCGTTGATATTCCAAAAGATGATAGAAGAGTGCACAAGGAACCAATGCCCTTAATAGGTGGCTTAGCCATATTTGCAGCAGTAATTGTGGTTACTTTAATATTTTTGCCTTTAGAAAAAGAAATTATTTCAATAATAATAGGTGGAACTGTTATTGTAATGGGAGGCATAATAGACGATCTTAAAGAGCTTAGACCTAGAACAAAGTTTATGTTTCAGATCATAGCAGGATTGATACTAATATTTAGTGATGTTAAAGTTGACTTCGTTACAAATCCCTTTACAAAAGAAATTTCATTATTATACTTAAATTGGTTATCTATACCGATTACCTTATTTTGGATAGTTGGTATTACAAATACATTGAATATCATAGATGGACTAGATGGATTATCAGCGGGAGTCGCTATGATATCCAGTGTAACTCTTATGATAGTAGCAGGTAAATTTGGTTATACATCTGTAATTATATTGTCAGCTGCTGTAGCTGGTGCATGCCTAGGATTTTTGCCATTTAATTTTAATCCGGCGAAGATTTTCATGGGTGATACAGGAGCTTTATTCCTAGGAT
>CAYMGW010000049.1:8705-10302 GCA_964390085.1 uncultured Tissierella sp. | reverse complement strand
TACTAATCATAATCAAAACCCTTTAGAGCAAAATATCATAGAACAACAAGCGAAAGTAATGGAAGTTATGAAAGAAGAGAAATTTCTTGAGTCTGAGCAAGCAAGTACACAAAACAATAATCCCCTATTTTCAAAAGATAATCAAGACAAGGTAGTCCTAGATTTAATTGTTTCCATGGAAAATATCATAAAAGATCGTCAATTAATACTCTATAAAAACAAAGGTCTTGAGGAGCAATTAAATGCTGCAAATGAGACAATTAGTCGTACTAAGCAAGACTTAATGAAAAAAGATCAACTTTTACAGGAAAAGAATAAAGAAATTCGTGGACTAGAAAGTAGCCTAACAAATAAACAAATGAACTACGATCAATTGCTAGAAGATTACAAAGAGTATCAAATCAATTCAAATATGGAATATGAAAAGATTTCAAATCAGCTTGAAACAGAAATTAATAAATACAATAAACTTAATGAAGAATCTATGAATGCTCAATATCAAAGTATGCTAAAAATCAATGAGCTTGAAGAAAATATTAGAAGACTAGAAACAGAAAACCAACAATACGTACAACAATATGAAAAAATATCTAATGAGAAATCAGAATTAATGAAAACTATAAATGATTTCACAGAACGAATGTCTTTCTCTTTTTCCCAAAAAACAATAAATTCTGATTTGCCTGATTCAAAATAGACAGTTATCAAAATCCTATTTGAATCTAGAGAAAGGGGGGACCGGATATGTCAGTCTACAACGGAAAACTACTTGAATTAAAAGGAATTAAAAATAAGATTGATAAATATTTTTTACAAGTAGGATTCTCATTTGAGCAAGATATTGAATTATTTTGGGAAATTGATCAATACACAGCTGAAAATTTAAAAAGCCTTATCCAATTTGATGGAAAACATAAATATAGATTATCATTTAATAACTATTGGGATTTAATCCAGAAGCAACATACAAGTGTACTGACACGAACATTTCGGGAGCAAAGTGATTTAATTCATTTTTCATGCTCAGAAGATTATATAAATAATTTAAATGCTATTAAACATTGTCAGGATATCAACGGTTTGGACAAGTTAACATTTTTGTCTGCAAATTTAGTATCAATTAATGAGCCACTTGAAGAAGAACAAAATGAAGAAAAAATACCAAAAAATTATATTGGCAAATTCAAAGGGATATCCATTGCTATTATGAGTGTAATATTCGTCATATTATTTAGTTATTCAAGTCGTCTTTATCTAGATGAAACCTCATTTGATGAAAAAGCGCTGGCTCAGTCCATTCAATTAGATAAGAAAATAGATGAGAAACAAAGTGAAGACTTGGAGTCAAAAAATAGTATAATAATTGAAGATTTTTCTCCTATTCAGCCTACTATTTCCTTTATAAAACTTGAAGAATCAATAACATATAGTGTTCCTGAAGGAAGTGTCGCTCTTACTTTTGATGATGGCCCAGTTCCAGAAGTAACACCTATAGTTTTAGACTTATTAGATGAGTATGATGCTAAGGCGACTTTTTTTTGTGTTGGAGATAATATAAGGAAGCATCTTGATATTTATAATGAAATTATTAAAAGAG
>CAYMGW010000049.1:0-8695 GCA_964390085.1 uncultured Tissierella sp. | reverse complement strand
ACGAATGTACTAAAGAAATATGGCGTTGGTGGAACATTCTTTTTCACTGGACTTAATGCAAAAAAATACCCAGATTATGTTCGATGCATTCAATCTAACGGATATTCTATTGGCAGTCATTCAATGAATCATATGAATATATCTACTCTTTCTTATGATAAACAAAAAAATGAACTTATAGAATCTATTGAATTACTGGAAGAAATAACTGGTAAAAAAATAACTCTCTTTAGACCGCCTTATGGTTCTCTTAATAAACAGATGAAAGATTTAGTATATGAACAGCAATATAAAATAGTACTTTGGGATAATGATCCAAAAGATTGGAAAACCCGTGATGCAGACAAAATATTTAATTCTATTCAAAATTCCAATGTATCAGGGTCCATAATTCTTCTCCATGAATCTCAAGCTACTATTGATGCTCTACCAAGGATAATTGAGTATTTACAGCAATTAAATTTAGAAATTATAACCTTACAATAAAATTAAATTAAAAAGCAGTAGATTTATAATTTAAATCTACTGCTTTTTCTATAATGATTTTATTTAATAGACCCTGCAATCTTTATTAATTCATCCTTAGTAATTTTACCTCTACCTGACAAACCATAAATTACACCATTAGCTTCCCAATCAATATTTCTATCATTATACATAACAGCATCTACACCATTAATTTTTAATTCTTCAACATTTTCTCCCCCAGCTTCATATGCAGTTTCTTCATCTGCAAATCTTTGGTTCATAAAGATATATTCTTCTGCTTTTCCATTAGTAAAATATAAACTTATATATTTACTATCTTCTACAATACCATTTTCATCTTTATAAAATTCTGCTCTATCAAATTCATAGCCCTCTGGTAAATAACTAGGAAGTATTACATTAAAACAAGTATAATCATTTAGTTTACCAGAATCTTTTACTATTAAATTGTTTTCTTGTCTCAATTTCTCTTCTTCAACTACAGTTTTTATCTCACCAGTTAAATGATCAACGCTATCAATTTCTTCACCATCAACTGTAAATATTTTTTCAATGTTCCTTGGAATTACTTCTAATGGATTTCCATCTTTATCGAATATCTTACCTTTCAATTTATCTGGAACAGGATATTGTTCTACACCCTCTGTATGCTCGTCCTCATATATTACTATATGTCCAAGAGATATAGTTTTTACTATCTTTCCTACTACATCCTGTGCAAAGGATGTTTGCATTGCAGAAAAACCTAATATGCATACCAATGCAAAAGATGCTACTTTAGTGATAATATGTTTAAATTTATTTGATTTTTTCATAATACTTTCTCCTTTATATTTACTAATATTTTTTAAAGTCTTATTAAACACTTCTTCTTTATTGCTATTCTTGCTAAAATCTTTATCAGCTAAAGATTTCCCTAGCTCTAAAAGCTCACTGTATTCCTCTAACTCCAACTTATTTTGTTTTTCAATTCCATTAAAATAAGCATCTATATCCATAGAAAATTTGTCCTCTATGCTTTTTTTACTCATACTTACTTCTCCTCCTTCTTTAATTCTTTTTTCAGTTTTTTCATTGTTCGATAGAGGATTACTCCAACATTACTTTCAGTAATATTCAATATTTCTGCTATTTCTATATTCTTTAACTCTGCACCAAATTTAAGTGCTACAATATTTCTCTCCCTTGTATCCAAAATACTTAATGCATTTAAAAGCTCCTCATTTGTTTCTGATATCTCCACTATATCTTCCGGATTTTTCCTTCTTGATATTAATTCTTTAATTGTATCTATAGATAGAAATTTGTGTTTTTGAGAACTTCTAAAGTAATCATTTATTGTATTTCTAGCTATAGCAAATAACCATACTTCAAAAGGTGCTTTTTTCTCAGAATAAGTATTTATTTTTAGCATAATCTTTTCAAAGACCTGACTAGTCAAATCCTCTGCTGTATAATAACACTTAACCTGATAGTATATATAGTTATAAACCCTTTTATAGTAAGTTTCAAAGATATAGGTAAAATCTTTTTCTTTTTTATATAAACCTTCCATATTGTTTTGTCTACTTAGAACATCTATTAATGTGATTTGTTGCACCTTTAAACCTCCCTTACCTTTACTTAGCTAAGTAATTTGTGGTTGTCTTTCAAACCTCCCTTCTCATATGTTAATACGAAGGGTTTCTCATTTCATTACATATTATTTTAAAATTTAATAAATTTTTTAACAAAGATAATTTAATTTTTATTTTAACATAACATAAACTTGTAATTCTCAAATACTGTCATTTTTAAATGATTTTTTAAACTATTTAATCCTTAGTCTCACCTACCTCATTTTACATCGAAAACTATGATTTATTTTTATATAAACTTTATAGATTTTTTATAATTAGATGGTAGATTGCTATAGAGGGGTATTAAAATTACTTTAGAAAGCAGTAAAAAAGGATTTACAGGGTTTCATATTATAGACTTAAGAGAAAAAACTTGATATTAAATCAATAGAGCAGGTATTAGATATGCAGAGCAAGGTGAGTCTATAATGCTAAATATCTTATGTGAAGATGATAAGATAAAATTTTCCATTATAGATACCGGAAAAGGCTTTAATAATGAAGATTTAAAAAATGTTTTTAATAAATTTTATAGTGGAGATAAATCCCGTTCATTCGTGACGGGACATTCTGGCTTAGGTATGTATATAGCTAAGACTATTGTAGAAAAGCATGGCGGAAGTGTTAAAACTGAAAATAATAGTCCAAAGGGAGCTATTATTAAATTTAATGCAAAACCCAAATCATAAACTATGTAAAACATTAGAACAAGTTTTTACTTCAAGCATATTAAATACTTCCGACCTATAATATTTTATCCCTTTCATAGACATCACCCTATATTATCAATTGTCTTTTCTTATATACTCGTAGGATCATTAAAATACTATCTATTTTCAGCCTATTTATGTGTAGACTTTATTCTAATAATTTGTGAGTACATAGCCCATTGGTTTGCATCCGATAGCAGAAGCAACTGAACTACATTTTGCTCTCAATAGATAGAATATAGTCTTATCTTTAATATCACTCAATGTTTCAAAATTTGCTTGTCCTTTACTTATAACGAGATCTGCTTTGCTAAATTCACTCTTAAATGTACTTGAACAATCTTTTAAAATAGTTCCTTGGGCGGAATGACCATTATCAATGACTTTTACTAAGTTTACAACGCCTGTGCTTATTGCATCGTCCATAGTCGCATCATTAACTATTGGGCCTCCTTTCACTACATAAGTTACCTTGTTTGTTGGAAGTCTCTCTAATAGAAATTTATCAAATATGATTTCACCAGAATTATCAGCAATATACATAATATTATTTGACTTTTCTACTGCTTTTCGTAAAGCAGTAGTTCCCGTTCCAAAAATATCATGTTTGATACTGTCCTCAACTGACTTGACAATATCTGAATGCTCTAGCTTTAGTCCAACTGAAAAATCTATGATATTTCCTGCAATAGACAACCTACAAGCCATATCGAAGGGATCTTCTGCCTTATTTAACCATTTTTCTTCAATAATTCTATCATAAATCTCTTTAGCAATTTCATTGTACTGTTCCTTCAATCTTTTATATGGATCATTAATACCGGTAATATTCTTAGCATGTTGATGCATCCTAAAAGCTATTTCAGGTGCTGTTTTATTAAAGTCCATTTCTCCTAATTCTTTCAAAGATCTTTTTATTATTTCTTCTTGCATTGTTACATTACTTGTTGCTTCTTCAGCTATTTCTACTGCTTGTCTAGCAAGACAGTGAATACATTCGCGTGATATTTTCATATATTTGTCTCCTTAATAGTAAGATAATCTTATGCTACTAAATGTTATATTCATAATTATATAATTTAACTTTATGCTTAAAATCAACCCCAATTTATGATTCAGCTTACTGTAAAAGAGATACCTCTTTTTTATTACACATTAAATCTCTGCACATTACCCTCTATACTATCAATTATTTCCCTTGATTCTGTATATTTAATACTGTGGTTTTCATAAAACTTTTTCCAAAAGTTAACTGCCAGTTTATTATTTGATATTTGTGCAATTTCATATTTCCCTCTGTAAGTCTCAAGTAAATTTTTAATTGCAGTATTTGCTATTCCTTTTTTTCTAAAACCCTTTAGTAAAAATAGCTCATTAACAACATAATCCCTATCCTCTGGAATATATCTTCCAGTGTTCAAAAGAACAAATCCTACCGCCTCGCCATAATATGTTATAAAAAAAGGTTTTAAATCTTCTGATTTAAAATATAACTCCAAACCATCATATTCAAATTTCCCATCTTCATTAATTTTTAAATCAGATGCAAATTCTGATAAATCATGTAAATATATACTCATTAAATTCTTTAGTTTTTCTTTTGATTCTATTGTTACTGGTTCTAATTTAACTTCATTTAAGTTCATAGTTCTTTGTTCCCCCATTTCTTATCTTTATGCTGATATTTTAAAAATTTATAAAACCACTCATAGCCATAGTTCCGCTTACTTCTTTGATTATATAGATATCATAATTTCTTTTAATATCCTATATAGGATATTAAATCATATTATCTATTAAGATGTGACATGAAAATTAATAAAGTAAAATAATATTTCCCAGCTTCAAGTCTCATTATTGTCTCTCTTCTTACACCAACAATATCTGCAAGTTGTTCTTGTGTTAGTTCTTTTAATTGTCTATATCTTTTTAGTTTGCAAATGAATTTAGCCATATTATTTTTCCTCTAATATATATAATTTTATACCATATACATTTAATAAAATTGCAGATAAGAAGAAAATTAATACCCTAATTAATTCAATATCCCTTACAAGAACAGTATAACTCCATATAATAGCCAATGCAAGAATAGCTAATGGAGCAATAAAGCCCAATGCTGTTTTCCTATTTTCAATATATCGTTCATCCTCTTTACTCCCACTAATTTTACCAGTAAAAAAGTATAAAAAGAAGCCAAAAAATCCAATATACCCTAAATCTGATAAATTTCCTGTATAAAAGTATAGTAAACTCTTAAATCCCATTAATCCGAAAAAACCCATATAAAACTGTTTTTTTATCATAATAAAACCCCCTTATGTTATATATATGTATCATAATGATATATATGCATCACATTGGGTTTCCTTTGTTAATATTATAAAGTGATATATTTGTCACTACTATATTAATAAAAAGATGCTAACTACTCGTTTTATCAATCATTTTCATTACGTTTAATTTTACTTTATGATAACCCTGCAAATATTATCCTATAACTCATAGCTTGTTCACTTACTTATGATAGGGTTCACTCTTTAGTATTTTCCATGCCCTATATACCTGTTCAAGTAATATAAGCCTCATTAATTGATGAGGAAATGTCATCTTTGAAAAGGATAATTTTAAATTACTTCTATTCATCACCTCTGTAGATAACCCCAAAGAACCTCCTATAACAAAAGTAATATCATTTATTCCATTTATCATTAGCTCCTCAATTTTTTTCGACAATTCTTCTGAAGATAATTGTTTCCCTTGTATTTCCAGGGAAATAATAAAAGAATTTTGGGGAATTTTTGCTAAAATTCTTTCCCCCTCCTTAATCTTCACCATCTCCATTTCCTTTTTAGATAAATTCTCAGGTGCTTTTTCATCATCAACTTCAACTATATCTAATAAACAGTATCTTGATAATCTCTTTGCAAATTCCTTGATACCTTCTTGTATGTATTTTTCCTTTACCTTTCCTACTGCAACAATTCTTATATTCATAGTTTTTTCCTTTCATTCTAATATATCTTTTACATATAAAAAATCTTCTGTTAAAGCGTTATAAGGTAGCCTTTTGGCCACTGCATAAGCGACTTGCACGAAATCAAAGATTTCGGCAATCTGCTTAAAACTCATGGAGATAAAGTTCAAATTAAATAAAATAATTAGGTAGAAATTTCCTATTTGTTATAAACGTATATCCTTTTCTATAATTTTATAATACTGCTATAAATTTTTTGCGACAGGAGAACCATCTCCTGTCGCAAAAATCATTCTATCATATTATCTCTAAAAAATACTATCATCCCATAGTTTGCAAGGATCTCCATAAACTGATCATGGGTTGAGCCTTCTAAAGCCTTCATTTGATTGTTGTCTTGATATCTTCTTTCGTTTCTCTCTATCTCTTCTTCAAATATTTCTAATGCCTCTTCCCTTGTTTCTAGGTTTTTAAGTAAATCTATGTATCTATCATATTCCCTAGATAACTCATCAACAACAAATCGATCTAATTCAGGATAACGATTTACATATTCCTTCAATATTTCTTCCTTACTTTTGATCTTAAACATATTAACACCCTTCTCTCTATTAAAGTGATATTTAATTACTACCCAAAATTATACTAAATATTCAATTTTATATCCAGCTTTTTACTTCTTCTAATAGTTCAAAATTAGTCAAATCATAGTGAAGAGGAGTTATAGTAACATATCCTTTCTGCAAATAATATCTATCTGTACCTTCTTCTGCTTCTGTTTCTCTTCTACCTTTTAGCTTTAATGTTTTTTCTCCTTTTTCATTATATTCCATAAAATAATAGTCGTAAATCACACCTCCAATTTTGCAAACTTTTATTCCTAGTATGTCTTCTTCCTTTTTATATGGGATGTTTATATTTAAAACTATATTAGATTTACCTAGTTTATCTTTTGAACTTTCTAATATCTTTTTTGCATATTTAGCTGCAATATCAAATCTTGCATCACCATCTACTAATTCAGCTGATATTGCTATAGATGGAATCTTATAGATATTTGCTTCGATAGCAGCAGATACTGTGCCTGAATAAAGTATATCCATACCTGAATTTAATCCTATATTTATACCTGAAAAAACCATATCTACCGAGTCTCCTGCTAGAACTTCTAATCCTGTTCTAACACAATCAGCCGGTGTCCCAGATATACTATAAGCCTTTGATTTTAATCCTTCAAGCTTTACTTCTTTTACTACTAAAGGCTGAAACAGTGTGATTGCATGGCTCTGTGCAGATCTTTGAATTTCTGGTGCTACTATAATCACTTCATGATCTTTTTCCAATTCTTTGGCCAAAGCATATATTCCTTCCGCCATTATTCCATCATCGTTTGTCAATAAAATTCTCATTCTCTTCCTCCCCAAGTATACTAAAACTTTGTAAATGTAATTTCTGTTTTAATCTCTTGCCCATCTCTATTTATTGTTAAAATTGCCTTATCTCCAATTCTATATTTATATAGTACTTTTCTTAATTGAGGCATGCTTTCAATTGTTTGATCATCTACTTTAGTTATTATATCAAGAGGCTTTAAATTAGCATTTTCTGCTGGAGAATTAGGTAGTATTTTAATCACTACAACCCCATTATTTAATTTTAAGTCAACACCTAATTGCCTTTCATATCTATCCACTTCTGTTCCTTGGAATCCGATATATACATTGTTAAAACTACCTTCCCTAATTACTTCCTCTGCAATAGATTTAACAAGATTTACTGGAATAGCAAATCCTAGTCCTTCTCCAGTCTGAATCTTTGCTGTATTTAAACCAATTACTTCTCCTTTGCTATTTAAAAGTGGTCCCCCACTATTCCCTGGATTTATAGATGCATCAGTTTGTATCAAATCTTCTATAACATTATATTCATCTACTCTAATAGAACGATGAAGTCCTGAGATTACACCTGAAGTTACAGATCTTTGAAAATCTAGACCCAATGGATTGCCTATTGCAACTGCTAATTGACCTACTTCAAGTAAATCAGAATCTCCTAAATCTGCTACTGGAAGATTTTTAGCTTCTACCTTTACTATTGCCAAATCAAGTGCTGCATCATACCATAAAACCTTGCCGGGTATTTTATCCCTATTTTCAATCAACACAGTTATACTTTTTGCATTACCGTCTCCTATAACATGGGAGTTAGTTAAAATATATCCGTTTGAATTAATTATTACTCCAGATCCTACTCCTTCTGCATCTCTTGCCCAAAAGAATTCTCTGATTTCTTGAACTGTAGTTATACCTACTACTGAACCCATTGTTTTTTTAGCCACAGCAGTTACTGTAGATATATCTTCTGTTGGAGTAATGCTTATTTCATTAATAGGGCCTGTTTCTTGTATTACAAATATATCTGGTATAGGTAATATTTTACCATACAAATAGTTAGGTGCAATATAGATACTTAAAATTCCACCTATAATAGCCCCAATTAATGCCACTAAGAAATATGAAAAAAATCCTCTCCTCTTTGGTGGTTTATTATAGCTATAATAATTATAATCACTCATCACAATCCCTCCATGTTATAAATTATATACGTTGGTTACTTTATCCCTATATGTTAAATCCAAGGTAATATCTTTATTTATATCTATACCTTGATCTGATAATAAGTTTTTCACAGTTCTATGAGCAATATCTGGTCTATTATTGTCTTGACTTAGGTGTCCTAATAATATTACTTCTCCATTACCCGATATAACCTCCCCTAAAACTCTTCCTGCATCATCATTTGATAAATGTCCTTTTGTGCTAAGTATCCTTTGCTTTAAAGGCCAAGGATAACTCCCCTCTCTTAACATAGTTACATCATGATTTGATTCCATTAAATAA
>CAYMGW010000048.1:0-10320 GCA_964390085.1 uncultured Tissierella sp. | reverse complement strand
ATTATAATATTTTTGTATTGGTAATTTTTTTATATCAGATACTACTAAGCGTCCTAGAGAACTATCTTGAATATAGTTTCTGCTTATAGATTCATATCTTTCAAAAGTAGAGGATTTATTACCTGAATACCTTTCAATGTTCCAGAGCCAGTCAAGTAATGCCTTCTCTAATGTTTGAGAAGCTAAATCAGGATTTATACCACTTTCAATAGCCTTAATATATTCCTTTTTCTTATTCTCGGCATCTCCCTTAGTTTTACCATAGAATGTTTTTATTATTGGTTTACCTTTAGCATCATGGCCCAGAGTAAGCCTAGTACGATAATAATCATATTCCCCAATACTTGTATTAGTCTTAGGTTGTCTAGCCATCTCATAAACCTCCCTTATTTGTCATTATTTAGCCATTCTTTAAATTCATCTAACGTTATTTCTCCACCTTTAGCTTTATCTCTCATTTCTCTAGCTTTCTCAGACCAATTATAGAAATCTTCTTGGGTGATTTTTTTGTATCTGACTCTAGCATTGTATTTTTTATAAACTCTATTATACATTTCCATAATTGGGTCTTCTTTAATTTTTTCCCTATATATATTCATAGCTCCCACATCTTTACATGTTTTTCCATCTTCACTCATTAATCTATCGCAATATAAAGTATCTGGCCGATTGTAAGGGATAAAATATTTGTTGCAGTTTTTACATTTACGGATATAGATATTTTTTTCGACCATCTGAAGAAATTCAATATAACATAGTTGATGTAAATTATTTATATATAAACTTTGTGTTAAGGTAACTTTTTGTTTCTTTATATATTCAACAAATGAGTCTATGTTGCTAATTATATCGTGTGGATTATTTTCTAGACTAGGTGGCAATTTATCATCTAAGCGGACATCAAACCGAGTACGTGCACTGAAAAATTCTTCGATTTTTAAATCTATAATTTTAAAATATTTGCATAGATATAATCGTTGATTTGCAGTTAACTTACTAAATTGTTGATTATCAATATTAAGTACTTTATCTAAATGATGAGAGTATCTATCCTGTAATGTTCTTAATGCGGACAATGGCTTACTTATTATTACTAAATTTTTAGAAATAGATTCTAGGTATGTATTATAATATTCATCAATATCCAGCTGAATTTTAAGTTGGGTAGATTCTCCAAAGTAGAAAAGTTTTTCATAGGCATATTTAAAATAATAGTGATCCAAAGATGAAAAACTATCAAAGTTTTTATCTAAGGTAATATTAACAAATCTATCAAATATAAACTCAGCTAACTTAATAGGTTCATATGACTTTAAATAAATGATACTGTTAAGTTTAGATAAAATATTATTAAAGTTAGATTCTTTTATAACAAATATGTCTGAATTACCATGTAATACTGGTATATAATCATTACTTTCTTTTTCTTTGCTTTGTGAAGAAGTATCTATTTCTCTATCGTCAAATTCATAGAAATAAAATTCATTAATATAATTGTCAATCAAGTCTTCGATATAACTAAAGTCATACTCTATGAACTCAATTAAGCCTTCTCCAATTTTATATCTTAAAGTATTACTGCTATTTTCAATAACAATATAATCGTTTGATATCATTATTATTTGCTCTTTCATACTAATAACCCCCTTATAGAAAATAAATATCCGTTATTAACGGATTTATATATAACACTAATATATATTATCTATAATCTATTGTCAATAAGTAAATTGGATGATATTCTGTATATAGAAAATAAATAATTATATTTACCATAAATCTATAAGGGGGGGAAAAGGATGAAGGACTTTAAGAGTATAGAAGACCTTCCAGCTACTCTTAATGCGGAAAATGTTGCTAAGTATTTGGGAATTTCAAGAGTTGGAGGATATAACCTTTTAAATAGTGACGGATTTCCAACACTAAGAATAGGTAAAAGAATGGTGGTTACTAAAGAGGCATTCATTAATTGGGTTAAAGAAAATACAGGAAAATAAATAGATTCTTTGATGTCATTTATAAGTGTTTCCAAAGAAAGGAGAGTAGTTATGCCTAAGAATAGAGAAAAGACTAGAGCTAATAAGAAAAAACAGAAAATGTTAGATAGAAATAATGAATATGGGATTTTAGATCTCACTCCATTTCTAGCTGTGAAAGAAATAATAAAAAAGGATAAGGAAGGGAGAAATAGCAATGAATAATAAATATTTAATGTCAATAGTAGAAGCTGCTAAGTATTTTAATATTGGCAGAAATAAGTTATATGCAATGGTAAAAAGTGAACCAGACATACCAGTTATTAGAATAGAAAAAATAACTAAGATAAATGTACCATTATTTGAAGAATGGTTAAACAAAGCCACTTTAGAAGGTAGAGAGTTGTAAAGATGAGGTGAAATAAATGTCAAGCATACTATTGAATAAAGAAGATTATAAAGCAGCATGTGAGCTGGCAGATCTATATTATCGTATGGATGTAGATTGTAGGATGGTAAATGGAGAAGAAAAAGAAAGATTGTATGCTGCAAAAGCAAAAAACAAAGATATTCATTATAAAGCTCTTGAATTGGTAAAAGCAAGATTTCGTAAACGATATAAAGGAAGAGGAAAATGACCAGCAATGTACAGTTGGAAAATGGATATACAAGAATAGCTAATGAAATATTAGAAGCTTTAGCATCTACTGATCTGAATGGCACTCAAAGAAGAATTATTGATGTGGTTTTAAGACAAACATATGGTTATCAACGAAAGGTCCATGAAATATCGATTACCTTTATTGCAAATGCTACTAATATCCATAAAAAACAAATACAAAGAGAGCTGAATGTATTAATTGATAGAAAAATAATTGATGTAGTCGTAGAAGCAACTTTTAATAAATCAAGAGTATTATCACTTAATAAAAATTATAAGGGGTGGCTAAATAGTAGTGAGGTAACTAATGAGTTACCACCCAATAAAAAAGATACCCATACAGGTAACGAATTAGTTACCGGAACAGGTAGCGAATTAGCTCCCCAAATAAAGAAAAAAGAAAATAATAAAGAAATATATATATCTATAGCTGATTATCTAAATATAAAAGCAAATAAAAACTATAAGGCAACTACAAAAAAGACACAATCTTTAATTGATGCAAGACTAAACGAAGGTTTTACTTTAGATGATTTTAAAAAGGTAATAGATAACAAAATTGCAACTTGGAAAGGTACAGAATGGGAGAAATACCTTAGGCCTGAAACACTATTTGGAAATAAGTTTGAAAGCTATCTAAATGAGAAGAACTCAAATAAAGAAACAGAGGAAATTCCGAAAGTGTCAAATTGGAGAGGAAGTGATAAGAGATTATGATTTCAAATAATGATTTAATCTTAGAGATCCAAATAGTAGGAAGTCTGATAATAGATAAATCAGCTATGGATTTACTGCCTAGATTAAAAGAAGATGATTTCCTAGATGCTACGAATAGAAAAATAATAAAGGCTATGTATGATTTAATGAACGCTAAGCAAGATATAGATTTATTTACGCTTCATAAAAGGACCAATATTCCAGTGTCGACTATAGCAAATATGACAAATATCATAGCCAGTACAGCGAATATTGAAAGTAATATAAAACTCCTAAAAGATAAATCTAACCGAAGAAAATTAATTACTAAGGCTAATAAAATCATGAAA
This sequence comes from uncultured Tissierella sp., assembly GCA_964390085.1. Taxonomy (GTDB): domain Bacteria; phylum Bacillota; class Clostridia; order Tissierellales; family Tissierellaceae; genus Tissierella. The sequence continues at coordinate 6,637 of CAYMGW010000048.1, read as the reverse complement.
ATGGCACAGGACACTACAATAGATATGGATACTATTAAAAACAACGCTATGAGAGAAATAGAAGAGTTAGAGGACACAATAGATGATGAAGTGGTTACATTAGGACAAGCTATGTTAGAAACATTAGATTTACTCCAAAAGAGATACGAAAATAGAGGAGACACATCATTCTATATAGGAATACCTAAGTTTGATGAATCAACAGCTGGATTACATCAAGAGGAATTAACTACCATAGGAGCAAGACCAGGAGTGGGAAAAACAATATTAGGTATGCAAATAGCTTTAAATATTGCAAAGAAGAAAAGAAAAGTAATGTATACATCCTTAGAAATGTCAGTAACTCAACTATGTGAAAGAATTATTTCATCTAGTGCAAAGGTAAATTTATCAAAACTTAGGACAGGCAATATTGAAAGTGATAAAGAATGGGCCAATGTCTACAATACAGCAAATGAAAATTCAATAGATAATTTTCTACTAGACAAAACTAGTAGGACTATACAGCATATAAGAACTAAATTAAGAAAACATAAACCTGACTTAGTTATTATAGACTACCTTCAGCTCTTAAGATCAACGGAAAAGCATTACAGCAGGGAGCAAGAGGTTGCAACAATTACAAGAGAATTAAAGCTTATGACATTAGAGTTTAAGATACCTATAGTAATCTTATCTCAATTAAACAGAAATGCAGAAGGCAATAGACCGACTATGGCAGACCTAAGAGAATCAGGAGCCATAGAGCAAGACTCAGATAACATTATATTCTTACATGAACCTAATGAGAAGGACATAGATAATTTAATTAAAAACAACATTTATCATCATAAGTTCTTTGAATTATTAGAGGAACAAAATCAGAAACTTAGCCAACTCATAATCGAGAAACAAAGAAATGGTCCAGTAGGAACTATAGATGTTATAAAGGCACCCTCAATGATGAGGTTTATAGAAATAGATAAAGGATTATAAAGAAAGGTGATACAGTATGAAAAGTCGAAATAATGAGGTGAAAAATTATCTTTATTTAAAAGCGTGGGATAGAGTTTTAAAAGAATACACAGAAAATCCAGATGTAGCAAATAGAATTCAATATATTCAGAGACTTGTATTCTATGGAGTTAAATTTGTAACTACAAAACTTGACAGGGAATATTTAACAAAGGAACAAGTAGAGCATGACTTTCAACTCATAAGTATTATTAAATCATTAGCTGGATTAGTAACACCTAGTGAGTTTATGAATATCTTTCCTATAGAGAAAGAATATAAAGGGAACAAGTTGGGAATGAAAGATTACTTTTATACTAGGGATTATATTAATACATTGAATCCCAATGAACCTATAGGAGAAGAAATTTTGCATTTTATATGGGAATATCATAATTGGGACATTATTGAATTTAATACAGAATTAATGTCAGTATTAAGTAAATTAAGGCAATTTTATGGATACCCTTCATTGGGGCAAGCATTTGCCGACATGAACGGAATAAAGACACAAACATTGCACACAGGATCTAATGGGCAAGAGTTTTTTATTGATGATAGAGGTAAGACAGTAAGAGCAATCAAAAAAAGACCAAGATATTTAAAGTTAGTTAAATAGGAGGGATAAAGTATGAACGAAGTAAAAATAATTGGCAAAGCACCATTTGCAACTGAAATATATATAAACGATAAAAAGGTAGAGGGAGTATCAAGTTACACTCTAAGTCAAGGTCCAGGAGAGATAGCGGTACTAAACTTAAAAATATTGGCTGGGAAGCTAGATATCAATACACCATTTGTTGTTAAAAAGGAAGAAGACGACTCGTTGGCAGACGAATCGACTCTTTAATAAGGCTATCTTTCTTCTGGTGCTTGTTTATAAAGAGGGCAATCTTTAACATAAGAACAATCTCCACCAAAAGAAACTACCTCGCAAGTAAAAAGACCTTTTATATAACTTCTACCTTGCAAAGTTGAAGTGTTTATATAATCTACTTCAATTGAGTGGTCTTTATCTAGCGTGGGGCAGTAACCAGTTATAATCATAAATATTCACCCCCTTTACTGAATTTTACCATATAAGGGAGCAAACTTAAAGGAAGAAAGAAAATGAGTAACTTAAAGCTGAAAGAGGTGAGACATAAATAATTAATCTGGAGGTTATATATGGAACTTATGGAGCAACTACCAGAAGAAGAGCAATTAGAATTACTTAAAAAAAAAGATGACTCTAAAGTTAAAGAAAAGTTAATAATTCATAACCTTAAGTTAGTTCTATGGGTAGCAAAGAAGTACCACAAAGAAGGGTTAACAGAGTTAGAGGACATATTTCAGAGTGGAGTATTAGGACTAATGAAGGGCATTGATAAGTATAATCCAGATAAAGGGGCTTCATTTAGTACAGTTGCAGTATGGTATATAAGAAGTGCTATTACTAGAAATATGTATAGATTTAGTAATGATATATCGCTAGATGAGCCAATAATAGATGATGAAGAGATAACCCTATTAGATGCTATACCAGATGATAGAGTTAATGTATCAGATGATGTTACAAGCAAAGTATTTATGGAACAGTTTAAGAATGAGTTTAAGGAAAAACTGGAAGAGCTGCAATATGAAAGCATTAGATTATATTATGGATTAGATTGTCATGAATATACCTTAAAAGAGATAGGAGAAAAGCATAATAAAAGCACTGAACAGGTAAGGCAGGCCAGAGATAAAGGATTAAGGAAATTAAGAGCAAGCAGGTTTATGCAAGAAATTAAAAGAGAGCTAGATAATAGGACAAGCTTTGTTAAGTCTGTAGATTACTCACAACCTAGAGTTAAAGTAGGGCAGTATGTATCATCAGTAGAGAGAATAGTCTTGGAGAGAGAAAGGATAGAAAAGAGGATAAGAGAATACTTAGAAAGACGGGATAAAAAGGAGTGAGAGTATGGGCAAGTTTAGTTTTAAACTAGTTAATCCAAAATTAAAAACAATAAATAGAACTAAGGGATGAAGATTTTCGCACTGAGTTAATAGGCAAAAGAGATTGTAGTAGGTATACCCCCCTATAAATAAAGTTAGAATCGTCTGTATGAATACCATGTGCCTAGATACAAAACACACACAGGGTTTTCTCTATAGGGGGTGTGGTGTAAAGTGACATAGAAAGAAGGTGATTTTTAGTGACAAATAAAAAAACTGAAGAAGATTTGACTAAAGAAGAAAGAATAAAGAAAGAGATAGGTCGAATTAAAAGGATATTAACAAAGTTAGATGCTAAGACAAAAAAAGTGGCTCAATCGCTTATAGAAAATGCTGCATTTATGTCGGTTACTCTTGAGGATTTACAAGAGACTATCAATAGGGAAGGGGTTATAAGTGAGTATCAAAACGGGGCCAATCAATGGGGGACTAAAAAATCACCCGAAGTTGAAGTATATAATACTATGGTAAAAAATCATATGGCAGTAATGAAACAGCTAACAGATTTATTGCCAAAGGAACCCCCTAAAGAAGAAGACGATGGTTTTGAAGACTTCATAAATAGCAGAGGTTGAAGGAGGTGAGTTATAAATGGCGAAAAACAAATTTTCTGTTGGTGGTGGAGCTGACTTTAGTGGAATTACTAAAGAACTAGAGCAAGTACAAAAGACAATGAAAGAATTTCAAGATAGAATGCTTGACAGCTATAAGAGAATAGTAAAAGCACTAAGTAGAATAAATATAGAAATATCAAAGGAGGAAAAATAAATGTATATACCAATTAAATTAGATAAAGAAAGAAAATTATTAATGGGGTTTGAAGCATTAAATCTATTTAAACAGATTCATGGTACAAGCATTATGAAAGTAGACTGGGAGAAGGAAGATATAGAAGAATTAATGCCTTTATTGTTTTATGTGGGATTAAAGCATGAAGACGATGATTTGACATTGGAACAAACTATTAAATTGATAGATAGACATATAGGGATACAAGGTGCAATAAGTTTTATGCCAAAGATTATGGAAGAATTAAAGCCTAAAAATTCAGAAGGTGATACAAAAAACGTTCAGAGGGCTGCAAAGAAGAAATAACAGACTATGATTATGAACTAGAATGTTTAAAATATGCGGCCCTTATAGGGATACCATTAAGTGAATTTAATAAAATGACACCAAAAGAATTCAATATATATCTAGAGGGATATTTTAAAAGAAAAGAACTAGAAATTGAAGATTATAAAACTAAATTTGAGTTAGAACAAAAGCAATTGATATACCAAGCATATTTAATAAGCCGCTGGGTATGGCAAAAAAATGTAAAGATTAAAGAAGTGTTAAAAATCAAAGAAGAAAAAAGAGTTATGACAGATGATGAGATGCTACAGAGGGTAAAAACCTTAAACGCTATGTTTGGCGGAAAGGTTAGTACTATAACAAATACAAAAGGCACTGGCTAGATAGCTGGTGCCTTTTGTATGCAAAGGAAGGGGGAATCTTTAATGGCTAAGTCGCAATTTATCGTTAGAGGTGGTGCGGACTTTTCTGGGATACAAAGAGAAATGCAGAAAACCCAAAAACAAATGAATAATTTTCAATCTACTTTGAACAAAAGTATGAGTGGAATAGGAAAAGCATTTAAAATAGGTTTAGGCTATGTTTCAGTAAGAGCTATTGCTGGATTCGTAAAGGCTACTACTGGATTAGCAAGTGATATGACAGAAGTACAAAATGTTGTGGATGTTACCTTTAAATCTATGGCGAAAGATATTAATGATTTTGCCAAAACATCTATAGAGCAGTTTGGACTTAGTGAATTATCTGCTAAGAAATACAGTTCAACAATGGGCGCTATGTTGAAAAGTTCTGGAATTGGTGGCAATGCAATGAAGGAAATGTCAATTAGTTTGACTAAACTATCTGCTGATATGGCTAGTTTTTATAATCTAAGCAATGATGTAGCTTTTGAAAAGATAATGTCGGGCATGTCTGGAATGACACAACCTCTTAAAGAACTTGGTATAAATATGAATATTGCTAACTTGGAAGCATACGCACTTGCAAAAGGAATTAATAAACCATTTAGGAATATGTCACAAGCAGAGCAAACAATGCTTAGGTATAATTACCTTCTTAGTGTAACTGGTGACGCACAAAATGACTTTTCAAGGAACAGTTTAACGTGGGCGAACCAAACTAAAACATTAAGTCAACAATGGCAAATATTAAAGGGAACTATAGGAGCAGGATTTATCAACATGCTTATGCCAGTGGTAAAAGGGTTTAATATATTAATTAAAAAGATACAAGTAGCTGCTGAATACTTTAAAGCATTTACAAGATTAATATTTGGAGATGCAGAGGTAAGCTCTCAAGGTGGAGTGGCAGTTGAAACTATGGCTGATAATCTCGGAGATGTAGAAGAAGGATTCGGAGATGTAGGGAAGGCAGGAAAGAAAGCTGGTAAAGACTTAAAAAGGGCATTGGCTGGGTTTGATGAAATAAATACTTTGGTAACTAAAGCCAATGATGGTGCTGGAGGTTTAGCTGATGGTCTAGGTGGTGTTGGTGGAGTAGGTCCAGTAGATTTAGGTACTGCTAGTAGTGGAGAATTAGATATTGATACTTCGAAGATTGAAAGTAAATTAGGTAAGGTAAAAGAAATGTTTGAAGAGCTTTACGCTAGCTGGGGAATAGAAGATATTTTCAAAGGTTTCAGAGAAGGGTTAGATCTAATTAACTTTGACAATATTCAAAAGAATGTACAAGAAGTTGTGCAAGGCATATTAGAGATTTGGCAAACACTCCTACAATCACTTCAATTAATAGCAAAGTCAATTGGAGAAGCCTTTGGGACTGCTGCAAAATATGTAGCAGCTATTTTTGGGAATATATTTGATGCAATAGTTCAAGGGTGGGCGAATTTTATCAACAACATGAAAGCTAAAATACAAGAGTGGATTATGAACACAACGGAAACTATAGTAGATGGATTCAATAACTTAAGAGACATCTTTGAACTAATAGGACAAGCATGGCTAAATAGTGTCATAGAATTTAAAGATAAAATAGTAAAAGCTGTAGAAGATACTTTGACTAATATAGCTGAAACTATAATGCTAGCAATAACTATTGTAGCTGATATATTTAAGATAATAACAGGTAAGGTAAAAGAGTTTTTTGAAGAAAATAAAGAAGATATACAAAAGTTTACAGATAGCATATTAGGTATGTTTACTGATGTATGGGATTTAATTAATAAAGTATGGACAGATACTTTAGATAGTATTAAAAAGTTTTGGGATACTTGGGGCAAGGATATCGTTACAGGTGTAATGGATTTTGTAAACGATATAGGAAAATGGTTCTTGTATCTTTGGAACGATTTAGTTAAGCCTACATGGGATACTATGATGAATTGGTTAAAGAAAATATGGGACGAAAACTTAAAAGGTTTAGTTGATGAATTACTAGGTTTTGTAGGTAGGGTAGGAGATCTGATAACTAAATTATGGAGTGGAATATTCCAACCATTAATAGATAATATATTAAAAGTATTAGTTCCAGCCATTAGAAACAATTTTAATCTCATACTAGACATAATAGGAACTGTGGTAAATGGTATTTCTGGTGTAATAAAAAATCTATTGAAAATGTTCAATGGAAT
>CAYMGW010000047.1:7250-10362 GCA_964390085.1 uncultured Tissierella sp. | reverse complement strand
CTATCTCACCATTTTCTAAGAAATATACATCCTTAGTATATTTAAGTAAGGCTGGAATATCTGATGCTATAAAATTTTCACCTTCTCCTACTCCTACTACTAGAGGACTTTCTTTTCTAACTGCAACAAGTTCATCTGGATTATTTGATGAAATAACTCCAAGAGCATATGCCCCTCTAAGCTTTTCTATGGCTTTAAATACTGTACTAAGCAAATCCCCATCGTAAAGGCTATCTAACAAATGTGCAACTACTTCCGTATCTGTCTCTGACTTAAATTTATATCCTTTTTTTATTAATTCTTCTTTAAGTACACTATAATTTTCTATTATTCCATTGTGTACCACTGCTATCGTTTCTTTCTCGTTCAAATGAGGGTGAGAGTTTACATCAGATGGCGCTCCATGGGTTGCCCATCTTGTATGACCTATCCCTACATTACCTACTAATGGTCTCTCTTTTAAATAGTCTTCTAATACAGAGAGTCTTCCTTTTAGTTTTTTATATTCAATATGTCCTTTTCCATTTATGGCAATACCAGATGAATCATATCCTCTATATTCTAGTTTTTCCAATCCTTGTAATATAACTTCTTGTGCATTTTTATTTCCAACGTATCCTACTATTCCACACATATTCTTAGCCTCCTAATTTAGTGTGCAAATATTATATCACTTTTTGTTTTATTTGTATAATTTTTTATCCTCATATCTGTACTTATTTATAATCTAATTCTTTTTTATTATATCAAAAACTCCACATTAGATACATAATGTGAAGTCTCCTGCTAATGCATAGGAATGGATACTTGGTATTAGTGTATTTACACCAATATAAGTAAATAATACACATATAAATCCTATTACACTAAATATAGCAGCCTTTTTTCCTTTCCAACCCTTGGATATTCTCATATGCAAATAAATAGCATATATTATCCAGGTAATCAAAGACCACGTTTCCTTTGGATCCCAAGCCCAATATCTTCCCCAAGCACTTTCTGCCCATATGGCACCAGTGATTATAACTAAGGTCAATAAAAGAAACCCTAGGGATATGGCTCTATAACTAAGAGTATCTAATTTATCCAAAGAAGGAACATGTTTAGAAATAAAATCATCCTTTGAAAACTTATTTCTCAATAAATACATACAAGACACCCCTGCTGCAACCCCAAGGGAACCATAGCTTAATATTGCAAGGGATACATGAATAGCTAGCCACTTACTTTGTAAAGCTGGCATAAGGGGTCTTACGTCTTTGTTTTGCATTGCAGCATAACCAATAATTAGAAATATTATTGGCGCTACAAAGGTTCCCATTGCTCTAAAGCTATATTTTTTTTCAAATATTATAAAACATAGAGCTATTCCCCAAGCAAAGCTAGTAGCAAACTCATATTGATTTGTCAATGGAACTCTACCTGCTCCAATACCTCTAGATATCAAAGCTAAAGTATGTAGACTAAATCCAATTTTAATAATAGAACTTCCAATATTTCCTGCTCTTTCGTTTTTACTTACGAAAAAAATAAAATACATAATCATAGAGGCTAGATATAGGCCTATGGCTCCATAAAACAATGTGCTCTCAATCCTTAAAAAATCCATATTAATTCCTCCTTATAGTATCTATCACTTTATTTAATTCTTCTAGATACTCATCATTATGTTTGTAACTTTTTCCGTATACCATTACTTGACCACTGTTATCTACATATATCCTAAGTTTTTTTGGATTTACATAAAAGGCTAAGAATATTCCTATTAGTAAGAAAGCTCCACCAACAAAGGCTCCGGCCACACCAGGATCATATACTATTTGAAGTAATGTAAACATCTGGGGATTATCTACAATAAAACTATATTCTTGAAAACCAACTTCTTCATTCATATGAAGTAAATTCATATCCACTCTATGACCATTGTAAAACAATGCATAAAGCATAACAGGATGATTTGGTAGCGGAGATTTATTTCTTAATGTAGTGGTAGTGCTTTCATCTAAATCAGGATAAAAGTTTACAAACTGTAAAGCAATCATCTGATCATCTTCTATAAAAAAATCTCCTTGATATATAGTCTTATGTCTGTACTCTTCTCCATTCTTATAAAGAGTAGCATCTACAGCCCATCCAGTAGAATTTTGATAAACGTTTAAGTCATTAGTTCTAAAGGGATGATTCACCAATACTTGTCCCTCATCTATTATATGTCCATCCTTTAGAACTTCAATATCCGAAACATACTGCTCTACAGTAAAATCATCTCTAAAAGATATATTAAAATCCTTTATATTTATAGAATACTGCGTACCTAGTACTTCTACTGTAGTTCCTGGAACTCCATGAACATAAGCCTCAAATCCATAAAGCTTTCCATAGGTAAAGAACACTATAATTACCAAAATCCCAAGATGTGTCAACCAAGATCCTAAATACCCTATACTGTTTTTATCTTCATAATAGAGCTTCCCGTTTTCAAAATCCTTTTCTTTAATTGACTTAAACTTCATTCCATTAAAAATCTTATCTATTTCATCTTTCTCTAAGGATATCTTCTGGATATCTTTTAACTTATTTAATTCCAAGTCAAAATCTATTTTGTTTGTAACTAAATTAAATACCTGCTTAAACCTTTTGATACTGCATAAAATTAAATTTAAGGCTAAAACTAATATTAAAGCGATGAACCACCAAGAATCATAGACCTTATATAGGCTAAGGGCCTTTATAATCTTGTATATAGCCTGACTATAATTAGCCTCATAATACTTCAAAGGATTTTCTTGAGGTATTACAGTTCCAATTATAGAAAGAATACCTATTATCATAAGAAGGATTATACCTAATTTCATAGAATGAAGACTTCTCCACAATTTAACTAAAAATCTATCCTTATTTTCCTTCATGCCTACCTCCTATGATTTTAAAACAGGGCTTTTTCAGCCCTGTTTATTTATCTATCATATTTTTCTAATATCTTAATACCTTCTTGTATCAGGGATCTAGCACCATCTAAGTTTTCATAGGCCTTAGCTGAATTATGAAATCCTTCTCCATTTTCAACAAATACAAAGACCCACTTAAACTGTGCTCTTCTATGAATATCTCT
>CAYMGW010000047.1:1991-7240 GCA_964390085.1 uncultured Tissierella sp. | reverse complement strand
AAAACTCCATCTTCAATGGCTGCTGTCAGCCTTTCAATAAAGTCTAGAAGCTCATCACTTACTTTCTCTTGCTTGTCGTATACTCCTTTTTGAACATCTTCTACTTTAGCAACAAGGTCATCTGTAGTGCCACCATGACATGATATACAAGATTTATTTAGACCTTCCTCTGATTTAAGTGGACTGGTCCATTGATGAGATTTCAATAAGTCATCACCTTTTTCTTCAATCTCAGGCATATGACAGTCTGCACAAGATAATCCCATATTATAGTGAATACTTCCATTAAAAGTCTCAAACTCTGGATGTTGAGCCTTTAAAAGATCCGCACCAGTAGTAGGATGAACCCAATCAGTTACGTTATTTTCCTCATAGTAAGCTAACATACTATCAGTATCTGTACCCTTTTCCCAAGGTAAAATTACTTTCTTAGTTTCTGCATCCATATAATACTCCACATGACACTGAGCACAAGCTAAAGTTTTAGAATTAATTTCCTCATCAATATGGTCCAATGCATCTGTTAAATGACCTCTAGTTAAATTGACTACACCAGGCTCATTCTTGTGACAATCATAACAACTAATAGTAGACATTTGTGGATTTTCCGCAACAAATTCCTCAAAATTCAACTTGTTAACTTCTACCCCATCTCTCTCTAAAACCTCAATGAAATCAGCTGTCTTACAACTCAAGCAACTAGCACCTGCTTTTGGTCTTGCAGTATTGATAACATCCTCTAAAGCGTATGAATGCCCTCTTGCTCTTAAGTACTCTTTGCTAAAACCATAACCATCATAAAACACTTTAAGGTTTGGATATTTTTCTAAGTAATCAATAGGTACTGAGCCACCAAAAGTAGTTTCTTCCATTTCTTCATTTCTCATATAGGACGCATATATTTCTGGATACTTATCTTGCCACTCTTCCGCCCTAATGATATCCTCCTTCTTCTGGCATCCAGTAGAAAATAATAGCACTAATAACCCAATTAGCAATAACTTTTTCTTTTTCATAACAGTCTCCTTTCTCTTAGCTTGGTTTTCTTCTCTACACCTTCACTAAAATATTGCAAAAGATTGTTAATATTAATGATAATTATATAATTTTATCCACTTTATGTCAATTGAGTTCATTGTTTTTATCTTTTTCTCCATTTTGCTTTGATATTCTTTTATTTTTATATATAATTAAATTATGCATCAATTTACAAATTAGACTTAGTTTTATTAGTTTCTATAGGACTTCCATTTTCCCATAACCATAGTGCCCAATATATTTATATCTTTATCTATTAAAATCATATCCGCATCTTTTCCAATTTCGATACTTCCCTTATATTTATCGATTCCTATAGCCTTCGCAGGAGACAGACTTGCCATTCTTATTGCATCTTTTATAGGAATATTTAAATGATGTATCATATTATATACTGCATCCCTTAAATTCAAAGTAGAGCCTGCCAAGTTCCCAGTTTCTAATCTAGCTATACTATTTTTCACAATTACTTTTTGTCCTCCTAATTCATAATCACCATCTGAAAGTCCTGCTGCCATCATAGCATCTGATACAAGGACTACCTTATCTATTCCCTTCATTCTAAGGGCAATTTTTACTGCAGTATCATGCAAATGAATTCTATCATATATAATTTCACAATATACTCTTTCATCTAACAATGCTGCTCCTATTATCCCAGGCTCTCTATGATTAAATTCTCGCATACCATTATATAGATGAGTGGCTACAGTAGCACCATAATTTATGCCTGCTTCTGCTTCTTCAAAGCTTCCATTGCTATGGGCTAATGCTACAGTAATATCCTTAGATTTTAAATAAGATATAATCTCCAGTGCCCCAGGGATTTCAGGAGCTATGGAAACCATCTTTAGAAACCCCTTAGATATATGGAGAATTTCTCTTATTTCCTCCATATTTGGACTCTTAATATATTTACCTGCATGTGCTCCTTTTTTATCTAAGGAGAAAAATGGTCCTTCTAGATGTATGCCTGTTAGTTGAGACAAATCCTCTTTATTCTTATAATCCGCAAGATTTCTTATGGCATTAGACATCTTTTCATAAGAAGATGTTATTACCGTTCCCAAATAAGATGTAACACCATTTTGTAAATGAAATTTACCAATATTGTCTATGGCATTTTCAGTGCTATCCATAATATCAAATCCCATATTCCCATGATTATGAATATCAACAAAACCAGGTGCTAAAAAATTTCCTTTTCCATCAATAACTAAATCTATATTTTCTATTTTTATATTACCTTCCATACCTATATCAACTATTTTATCTTCATCTACAACTACACTATAACCAAAAAATATTTCATAGGGATTAATTAAATTTATATTTCTTATTAAAGTTTTCATATTATCACCTTTTTTAAGCTTATTAAAATTCTCTAGTTAAAGCTTTAATCTGAATATATCTTACAAAGAATTATATCACAATTTTCTGTAAGTAATTATTTTAAAATTATTGAAAGTTTATATCTATCTATGATTTTCAAGAAACTTTTCGAAATTCTTAAATTCTTTTTTCATTAACTATTTGTATTTTTTATACTTATTTGGGTAAGTATAGATTACTATTATACGAGGAGTGATTTTATGAAAAAGATAGTAAATATTCAATACTGTACTTCTTGAGGTTATGTAGGAAGAGCAGTTGCTCTATCACAAAACATATTAAAGGAACATAAGAACTCTTTAGAAATGGTTAGTATAATCCCATCTTCTGGAGGTGTTTTTGAAGTTACATTCAATGATGAACTAATTTTCTCTAAAAAAGAATTAAATCGTTTTCCAAATGATGATGAGGTAGAGGAAATTATTAGAAAAAGAATAGTTTAATTTTATATAGCTACTGGATTATCAGTAGCTATAACTATGTTTTTTGTCTTTGGCGTCTAGAACAAAATATATAGATATCCTCCGTACAAAAATAATAATAGCAATCCTGTAATTCTTCCAATTCTTTCATGAAATATTCCTACTAATATAAATATTAACGCTACTATTGTAGCCATAGGAACATCTAGAGTCAATGTCTGCTTTGATATCATTAGCCCTTCGGAGCTAGCTAAAGTAGATATTCCCATAACTATAGTCATATTGAATATATTAGCCCCCACTATATTACCTAAAGATATACTTTGCTTTCCCTTTATAGTAGCTGCTAAAGCTGTTACAAACTCTGGCAAAGATGTGCCAACTGCAAGTAAAGTCAAACTGACAACTTGCTTAGGAACTCTCAAGAAGTTTGCTATTTCTACCCCAGTATCTACTAATCGATGTGCCCCAAATATAATCAAAATTGCTCCCAATATAAATTTACCAATATTGGTAAATACCTCTTCTTTTTTAATTGGTCTTTTATGTACTTTCTTCTCTCTTCCATTTCCATTTTTATGATCAAATATATTGATAAAGATAAATAATAAGATTAAAAGTGATAACATTTTACCTTCACCATGACTAACTATACCATCCAATGCAAAATAATAGAAAACGCCTAAGTATCCAAACATCATTGCTCCCTTAATACCAAAGAAATAATCCTTAATTTTCATGGGCTTTAGCAAAGAACAGATTCCTATAATAAAAGCAATATTACATATATAAGAACCTAAAGCATTACCTACTGCCATATCAGTAAAACCTTCTTTACTTGATAATGTAGAGACAAAAAGCTCTGGTAAGGTAGTAGCTACACTAACTATAGTGGCACCTATTATTCCAAAAGATATTCCTGTTCTTTCTGCAATCCAAATAGTAGCATCTAGAAACCAGTCTCCACCTTTTACTATCATTATTAAGCCTATAATAAATAATAATAAAGTAAAATAAGTCCCCATATAACCCCCCAAAGTTAATTTATTCCTTAACTACTATATATTTATATAAGGGTAACCCCTTTATTATTACAATATTTCCAGTACTAAAATTTATTCCCCTATAACTTAATAGTTATAGGGGAACCCTTTATTGAACTCTAATATAATCTACATATTTATATTCTAAATCATCTTGTTTATATACCTGTGATTCCTTTACTATCTTCCAATCATCTAGTAAATCCAAATTTGGAATGAAGGTATCTGCATTTTCAAAGAATTTGAATATTTTAGTTATATATGCCTTATTGCAATAGGAAATAGTTTGCTTAGCTATTTCTCCTCCTCCTATTATAAAATTATCCATTTCATTATTAGGATTTAATTCTTTTAATAAGGGAAATAGCTCTTCTAAAGAATTAATTACAGTGGCACCTTCTGCTTTATACTCCTTATCTCTAGTTATTACAATATTTATTCTATTAGGTAATACACTTTTATCTGGTAAGGATTCAAATGTCCTTCTGCCCATTATAATAATATTCCCTTCTGTAAGCCTTCTGAATCGCTTTAAATCTTCTGATATCTTATATAGTAAATCTCCATCATATCCAATGTTCCAATTATTATCTACTGCGAATATTAAAATCATATTTCCTCCTAATTAGTTCTATGCTTTAAAATTATAAATTGGTTTTATTATATCAATAACTTTAGCAGTTTCAGTAATTTTATTCAATATTTATTCAATTATTATATATTAAGGTTGGCTCTGTTTTTTCCTTCTTTCTTAGAATTATATAAAGCCATATCAGCTCTTTTAACTACAGATAAAAAGTCTTGATCATCTTTACTGTAATAGGAAGCACCTATTGATATAGTTATATGATATTTTTCTCCTTGACTTTCATACTGAAATTTTTCTACATCCTTTAGAATCTTATCTGTAAACAAATCTAAATTTTCTTCCTTTAGTCCCTCACAAATAAGAAGAAATTCTTCTCCTCCCCATCTATAAAGAAAATCTGTTTTTCTCGTAGACTTATTTACGATTTCCACAAGATTTCTTAAAACCATATCTCCTATATCATGTCCGTAATTATCATTTATTTTTTTGAAATCATCTATATCAAAAAGAATAATAGTATAAATATTATTATATCTTTTAAATAAATAGAATGTTTCTTGTAGCTTTTTTGTGGCAGCACGCCTATTAAAAGCCTTAGTCAATTCATCTATATTTAACTCTTCTCTTAATTCCTTATTAGAGTTTTGGTAATACCAATGTTCTAAAATTAACACTATTAAAATTCCTAAAATAATTAATCCAAGTGATAGAACTCCTACTAATGTAGTCATCTTAGAAATAGCTTTATCACCATCTTTAGAAATT
>CAYMGW010000047.1:0-1981 GCA_964390085.1 uncultured Tissierella sp. | reverse complement strand
CTATATATGGTTGAATATCATCAAAATAAATACCCATTGCAACAATCCAATTATACTCTTTATACAACTTTGCATAAGTTATTTTTTCAGCAACTTGATCAGATGTTTTCTTTTTAAAAAAATAGGTAAAATATATTTCTCCATTTTCTTTAATTCCATTGAGTTCTGTTAGATATGGATAGTTTCCTTTAATATCTTGCATATTTGTAGATAAATACATACCTTCTGTTTCTTTTAGGTTTGGATGAATACGTCGAATCGCATAATCATCTCCACCATCATAGCTTACAACCTCATTAATCCAAATATAAGCATCATTTTCAAAACTATCACTATGTATTCGTTTTTTTATAGATTCTGTAGTAGCATATTTTATGTAGTTATCAGTAACTCCATAAAAAATATAATACTTTCCATAATTATCCTCATTATATACTATGGAGTCTTTCTTTAAATCATCAATATAATCGTAAATATTTCTTGCATCCTTCATATAAATCGTATTATTTTGATATAAAATTTCACCTGTAAATCTATCCAATATAAATATATTGAAAGCTTCTTTTGTAGTTCCTATCTCAAAGTAGTCAATGATTTTTCCTAAAAAATCCTCTTCATTTGATTTGTAGTATTCTTCTATAACCTTAGTAGCTCTATTTATACGTCTTTTGTTTGTTTCTATTATTTCAACTTGCGTTTGTTCAATATTATTTACCATATTATTGACTGAATCTTTAAGAAAATCCCTTTTTATGTCTAAGATACGTTCTTTTGTATATTCAGCATATAGTACTTTTAAATTTTTAAAAGTATACCTATAAGAATAGTTCATAATAATTAATATAGAAATTATAGAGAAAATCAGTAAAAAAAGATATAGTTTTCTTATTCTCTCTAGGTTGTCAATTTTGTCAATTAATTTATGTATCCCCTTTTTCAATTGGCCCATCCTTTCAGATCACTAATTATCTTCCTATTTATAATTTTATTGTATCATAACTGCTATAATAGTTGTAACTTCTTATGTGAAAATTAGTTAATATTAAAAGACTACCAAAGGTCTGTTAATTGAATTCCCTTATTAGTTGATTTGAAATAACAAAGACCACCAATCAAGGAGATTATCCTCAAACTGGTGGCCATTAATACGGAAAGTCCGAATTAAATAATATGGCAAATTAGAGCTTTCCTATTCGTTATAAAACTAAAGATGGAGCAACATATACCCTTGCTTTCATCTCGCTATCCAACATATATAACCCCTTAGGATCTCCTGCAAACAAATCGTATTTCTTTATATTATCATCTGCATTTTTCTCCTCTTCACCTTGCTCTTTAATGAACCAATCAAGGAACTGCATAGTACGAAAATCTTTTACATTGTAAGCTGCTTCATATATTCTGTTTATAGACTCAGTTACATACTGTTCATGTTTTAATGCTTCAACCAATGGTTCTCTAAAATTATTATACTTTTCACTTGGAGCAGCGATTTCTGATAAAATAACTGAGCCACCATTATTTAATAAATATTGTCTGAACAGTAAAGCATGATCACGCTCCTCCTGTGTTTGTATGAAAAACCAGTTCTCAAACCCACTTAGATTATTATCTGCATAATAATTTGCCATATCCAAGTATAAATATGCAGAATATAACTCCTTATTAATTTGTTCATTTAACAGTTTTTCTATTTCTTTATTAAGCATTTTATCCCATCCTTTCATATCCTTATTATACAACATTGTCATGTTTTTATCTATTTTTTTCCAGAAATACAACAGTCTCCATATGGATTGAGACCAGGTAATGATGCTAATACGCAGAAGTAGGAAGTTTCTCGTAAAAGCATCTCTGATTTTTAGGCCCTTATCTTTGTTTTTTCAGATTCTATCATATATTTTTGCTCAAACCCTTTATTTCTTAGGTTTCCGTAAACAAAGCCTGCTATTGCACCAACAACTGCTGGAATAATCCAACC
>CAYMGW010000046.1:0-10699 GCA_964390085.1 uncultured Tissierella sp. | reverse complement strand
TAATAGAGAAGATGTTTATTGGTAAATATATTGAGAAACTAAAAAGACCTTTTCAGCATATATATACAATGTTTTTTGTAATCATTGGATGGTTACTTTTTAGAACTGAGACTATTACCTATGCAAAGGATTATCTTGTGGCTATGTTTGGCATAGGTGGCCAAGAAATAATTAGTCCCCAGGGCTTATATTATTTAGTTGAATATAAATATCTATTTATAATATCTGTAATCACATCTATTCCGATTTATCCTGCTATTCAGAAAAGATTAGATAAGATATCTAATTCATGGCTTAAGGTTTTAGTTATGGATTATATTAAGCCACTTTTTCTTATAGTGTTATTTTTACTATGTATTATGTATTTAGTGAATTCAACATTTAATCCATTTATTTATTTTAGATTTTAAAAGTCTTAATGAATTATCATTAGGGCTTTTTCTTTTGTGTATATACAAGCACCTTAAGTCCCTAAATACATACTATATATTACTTAATGTGTTTTTAAGGGGGGAAGCTATGAGAATAACGGTGTTAGGTGGAGATGAGAGAAGCATTAAACTAGCCAATCTACTTAAAATAGATGGTCATAAGGTCAAATTATTTGGATTTGATGAGACTAGAATTAACTTATCAGACATAAGTGAGAAACTAGATTTAGCTATCGAAGAATCTAATATAGTTATAGGACCATTACCATGTTCTAAGGATAATATCCTATTAAATACACCTTTGTATTCAGAGAAAATAAAAATAGAAGAAATATTTAAGAAAATGACTTCGGAGCAAATTTTTATAGCAGGTAAGCTATCTAATGAAATATCTAGTATTGCAGACCTCTATAATATTACTACCATAGATCTTCTTAAAAGAGAAGAAATGGCGGTGTTAAATGCTATTCCTACAGCGGAAGGTGCAATTCAAGTGGCTATGGAAGAAATGGATATTACTCTTCACGGTACAAATACTTTGATTTTAGGATTTGGAAGGATAGGTAAGATTCTTGCTAAAATACTTCAAGGTATAGGAGCCAATGTATATGTAGAAGCAAGAAGCTATGCTGACTTAGCCTGGGTTAGTAGCTATGGATATTATCCGGTACATTTAAATGAATTAGGAGATTATCTTTATCAGATGGATGTAGTTTTTAATACTATTCCAACCATGATTTTAAATGAAGAAATGTTATTAAAATTAAGTAAAGAATGTTTAGTGGTTGATCTTGCTTCTAATCCTGGAGGAGTAGATTTTCAAAAGTCTAAGGAACTAGGTATAAAAACTGTTTGGGCATTGGGACTACCAGGGAAAGTAGCCCCTGTGACAGCAGCTGAAATTATGAAAGAAACTGTTTATAATATTCTTGAGGAATTGGGGGGAGCCTTATGATGTTAGAAGGAGTAAAGGTAGGAATAGCTATTACAGGTTCATTTTGTACATTTGAAACCATATTAATTGAGATAGAGAGATTAGTTGCTGAAGGAGCAGAAGTATATCCAATTATGTCATATAATGCAAGTAGTTTTGATACTAGATTTGGATTAGCAGAAGAATGGAAAGATAGAATAATTGAGGTAACGGGTAAGGAAATTATATCTACAATACAAGATGCAGAAGGCATAGGACCGGGAAATTATCTTGATATAATTGTTGTAGCACCATGTACAGGTAATACCCTTGCAAAATTAGCAAATGCAATTACTGATACACCAGTATGTATGGCCTTTAAGGCACATCTAAGAAACAAGAAACCTGCAGTAATTGCAATATCTACTAATGATGGTCTTAGTGGAAATGCGAAAAATTTAGGTATGTTATTAGATAAAAAGAACGTTTGTTTTGTACCTTTTGGTCAAGATGACCCTATAAAAAAATCCACTTCATTAATTGCTCACTATGATATGATTATACCTACTATAGTTGAGGCATTAAAGGGCAATCAAATTCAGCCATTGCTAGTATAACAAGAAGTCTATAAATAAGTATCATTTTTGGTGCCTGGCACCAAAAATGATACTTATTTTTTTCAAGAAGATGTAACTAATATATAAAAAATAGTATAAATATTTTAAATTTTCACCCTTATATTTATGTAAATATAACAAAGGATATTCAAATATTTTAGAGAATTTATGCATATAGAATAATAACTAATTTAGACGGGAGGGATAGCATGGATACAATATTGAAGATGTGCTCAATATCTAAATATTTTGGGACATTAATAGCAAATGAAGATATTGACTTTGAAGTAAAAAAAGGAGAAATACATTCTCTTTTAGGAGAAAATGGTGCTGGGAAATCCACATTGATGAATGTATTATATGGCTTATATCAGCCTAATAAAGGAGAAATATTTTTTGAAGATAAGAAACTTAATTTGAAATCTTCTAAGGATGCTATTGACTTAGGAATAGGTATGATTCATCAACATTTCATGCTTGTACCGGTTCATACAGTATTAGAAAACATCATCATGGGAATGGGTAAGGAAAAGGGCTTGATAATTAAAGAAGAAAAACTTAAAGAGGAAATAAAGGAAATTGCCTTGAAGTATGGGATGGAAATATCTTTAGATACAAAGGTTTCAGATTTATCTGTAGGAGAGCAACAAAGAGTTGAAATAGTTAAGGCTTTATATAGGGGAGCTAAGCTACTTATAATGGATGAACCAACAGCAGTATTGACTCCTCAGGAAACTGAAGAACTATTTACTACTTTAAGAAAAATGGCTGATTCTGGAATGTCTATAATATTAATCACTCATAAATTAAAAGAGGTAATGTTTGTATGTGATAGAGTTACTGTTCTAAGGGATGGAAGGGTAACGAAGACAATTAATACTAAAGAAACAAACGAGCTTGAGCTTGCAAAATTTATGATAGGAAGAGAACTTTCAGCTATGGAAAAAGATAGTAGCTGTTGTCCAGGAGGGCCTGTACTTGAATTAAAGGATTTATCCTATGAATCTGGAAATGGAATAAAGGCTTTAGACAATATAAATTTAAAAGTATGTTCCGGAGAAGTTTTAGGTATCGCCGGAGTAGATGGTAATGGACAAAAAGAATTGGCAGAAGCAATAGTTGGATTAATTCAAGGAGCTTCAGGCAGTATTTTATTAAATGATGAGGAAATTAAAGGAAAGGCTATTGCAGAAATAATAAAAAAAGGTGTTGGTTATATTCCTGAAGATAGACATAAAAGAGGGCTGGTATTAGATTTTTCAGTTAGTGAAAATCTTATATTGAAGGATTATTATAAATGTCCTTTTAGAAAAAGGATTTTCTTTGATTTTAATATAATAAATAAACATGCTGATGATATGATTAGGAAATATTCAATTAAGACTCCATGTAGAGATTCTGAGGCTAGGAAGCTTTCAGGTGGCAATCAGCAAAAAATAGTAGTAGCAAGAGAAATTGATAAGTTGCCAAAGTTATTAATTGCTGTACAACCTACTAGAGGAGTGGATATAGGAGCATCGGAATTTATTCATCAACAGATTATAAAGGCTAAAGAACAAGGTACAGCGGTGTTGTTAATTTCTACTGAGCTTTCAGAGATTAATTTATTATCTGATAGAATCGCTGTTATCTATAAAGGTGGCATAGTGGGAGAAATGGATAAGAATGACTTTGAAGAAAGTAAAATAGGCTTAATGATGGCAGGTGCTAATTAAATATTCTCAGGTTAGGAGGAAAAACCGTGAACAAGGTTTTAAATAGGAACAATATCTTAACAGTTTTTATACCAATTTTATCAGTGTTATTAGCATTGTTGATTGGAAGTATACTTTTGTTATTTATAGATGTTAATCCCTTGGAAGCTTATAAATATTTGATATTTGGGAATTTCACAAACATCTATAACATTGCCGAAATTTTTGTAAAGGCAACACCGATTATATTAACAGGTCTTTCATTTACATTTGCTTTTAGGACTGGACTATTTAATATTGGTGGAGAAGGCCAAATGTTTGCAGGTGCTATGGCAGCAGTATTTGTAGGGTTAAAAACTGGACATCTTAGTCCATTTATTACAATACCTCTTTGTTTGCTAGCAGCAATGATAGCAGGTGGAATATGGGGTATGATACCAGGAATACTAAAAGGTATATTTGGATCTTCTGAGATAATAGTTACAATAATGTTTAATTATGTAGCATTATATCTTATAAGTTATTTAGTAGATAAGCCCCTTAGAGAATCAAGCGGGTTTTATCCACAAACAGATTTAATAGGGGAAGATGCTTTTTTACCCTATGTAATTCCTAATACTAGGCTACATATTGGGTTTATTATTGCCATAATAGTTTCGGTTATAGTTTATATTATTCTATGGAAAACTCCCTTTGGATATAGGCTCAGAGCTGTAGGACACAATCCAGACGGGGCTGAGTATTCAGGTATTAATATTAGAAAAAACATAATTATTTCCTTGGTAATAAGTGGTGCCTTAGCAGGTATAGCAGGATTTACTGAAATAAATGGTATACACCATAGGCTTCTTGATAATTTCTCTAAAAATGTTGGTTTTGATGGGATAGCAGCAGCACTACTAGGAGGTGCAAATCCTGTAGGAGTTGTTATTTCATCAATACTCCTTGGAATGCTTCAAACTGGAGCAAATTCAATGCAAAGGGGAGTTGGAGTTCCAGCAAACATTGTAAGTATAATACAAGCCTTAATAATAATACTTGTACTTGCGGGAAATGTATTAAGACCTAAAATTGAACTGATGTTAAATCGTAAAGAAAGGGTGTTAGATTGATGAAAGATATATTAAATATTACATTTCTTATTACACTTTTGTCTGCATCCATTAGACTTTCAGTTCCTATATTATTTGCTGCATTAGGGGGAATGTATTCAGAGAGGTCTGGAGTGGTAAATATAGGCTTAGAAGGCATAATGTTAGTTGGGGCTTTTGCAGGAGTAGTAGGCTCATATTTTACTGGAAGCTATTGGATGGGAGCTTTGGTTGCTATCTTAAGTGGAATTTTAATATCTGCATTATTTGCTTTGATAACAGTCAAAATCAAAATAAATCAAATAGTGAGTGGTGTTGCAATAAACCTTTTAGCCATAGGGCTTACTAGTTTTTTCTATAGAGCACTATTTGGAATAACCACTGTACCTATAACTGTAAAAGCATTTGAACCCGTGAATATTCCAATACTTTCAAACATACCAATAATAGGTGAAATATTTTTTAAGCAAACTGTTCTTGTGTATATAGCATTTTTACTTGTACCAATTTCTTATTATATTTTCTATAAAACATCTATAGGACTTAGCATTAGAACTGTAGGAGAGCATCCAATGGCGGCAGATACCGTAGGTATACCTGTAAATAAGGTTAGGACCATATGTGTATTGGTATCAGGTGCATTAGCAGGACTTGGAGGATGTTTTTTATCCCTTGGACAGTTTAATATGTTTGTAGATAATATGGTGTCTGGGAGAGGGTTTATTGCAGTAGCTGCAGTAATATTTGGAAAGTGGAGCCCTAAGGGAGTATTAATGGCATCATTAATATTTGGTGTAGCAGATGCGCTTCAAATAAGGATGCAAATGTCAGGGTTAGGAATTCCATATCAATTTCTACTAATGTTTCCATATTTACTTACTGTAGTAGCAGTAACAGGAATTGTTGGACGTACTACATCACCAAAGGCACTGGGAAGGCCATATGAAAAATAATTGGTCATAAATAGAAGGGAGGTGTGAGCTTAAATTCATTATTAGTCATTATTATGAAATCTATATAAAATTAAAGGAGGAATAAAAATGTTTACAAAGAAAAGAATTTTAGCATTATTCCTAGTTTCAGTGGTTTTAGTTAGTTTATTAGTAGGTTGCTCGTCAAAGAAAGATAATAGTAGTTCTACTCCAGTAGATGGGAAAAAAGATTATAAAATAGTATTGTTATTACCAGGTCCTATAAATGATCAAGGATGGAATGCTACAGCATATGAAGGATTGAAATTAGTAGAAAAAGATTTAGGTGTAAAAATGGAGTATATTGAAAGTGTTCAACAGGCTGATTTTGAAGCTGTATTTACAGATTATGGAACAAAGGGATATGATTTGGTATTTGCTCATGGAACTCAATTTTTTGATGCAGCAAAAAAAGTAGGACCACAATTCCCTAACACCTTCTATATGGTAATAAATAGTGAAGAAGGTCAAGAACCAAATGTTGGTGGAATTGGTGTTAGAGAATGGGAAGGTGGATATATTGCGGGTATAATTGCCGCTATGAATACTGAAAGCAAAGAATTAGGAGCTATTGGTTCATTCCCATTCCCTGTTATTGCAGGCACATTAGATGCATTTGAAGCTGCAGCACAAGCTATTGATCCTTCAATAAAAGTTACAAAAACTTATGTTAATTCTTGGGAAGATATACAAAAAGGTAAAGAAACAGCTCTTGCCATGGCAGAATCAGGCGCAGATGTTATTTTCTGTAGTGCTAACCAAGTTGGTTTAGGCTCAATAGAGGCAGCAAAATCTAAGGGCGTCAAAGCTATAGGATATATTTCACCTCAAAACGATGTGGCACCAGATACTGTTATTTCATCTGTTACTTACAATACACCAGGATTGTTTAAAAAGACAGTTGAGCAATTGATAAATGGTGAACTAAAGCCTGTAGGAGCTTCATTAGGCTGGGCAGATGATGTACTTGATATGCAATGGGGAAAAGATGTAAAACAAGAAGTAAAAGATAAAGTTAATGAGGCTATTCAAGAGCTTAAAGATGGTAAAATAGCAAATCCATACAAAGGACAATAAGTAAAAGCAAAATCCAATCAGAGAATTTGAACTCTGATTGGATTTTTTTATTTAAAATTAATAAATGTTAAAAATATTAGGCTAAACTAGGGATAAAAAACTCGAAATTATAGTATAATTAAGATAAAGCAATAGATAAGATATTAAATGAAACTTAAGATGGAGGTTAAAAAATGAAAATAGATGTTGAAAAAATCCTAAGGAAATTAGAAGCAAAAGCTAATACAATTTATGTTGATAATAGTAGGTTAAAAAATCTATTAAATGCAACTAAAGAAAAGGTAGAGAACAATAAAACTTTGATGGAGATTTGGGATGATATAAAGCTGTTTTTAGATTTAATTAGAGACTGGATGAAAGGTGATTATAAAGAAATATCAAGGGGTTCTATTATAATGATGATAATAGCTCTTTTATATTTAGTAAATCCACTAGATATAATACCAGACTTTTTGTTAGCTGGATTCATTGATGATTTAGCTGTTATTGCATATGTGATTAAAAAAATCTCAGATGAACTAAATATATATAAAGAATGGAAAAGTAAAAAAGATGAAGATGATGCAGTAGAAGTGGAAGTGGAAGTGGAAGTAGAAGTTGATGCGGAAATTGAGGATATAATAGATGAGGAAGATATAGAAAATGATGAGCATAAAAGTGAAGAAGAGTAGAAAAAGAGAGAGTCCCTCTCTTTTTTAAGTAAAAGAAATATAAATAAATTCAACATAAAAAGACTGAATATTCAATATAGTAAAATAAAGGAAAGAAATATAAAAAAACTTGCAATAATTATAAAAACATAGTATAATATAAAAATATTTCATATTACTTTATAACATCACCGAAGCATCAAAGTAAAACAAAAATATTTAAGGAGGGATCATATGTTACAAGGTATTGAAAATGTTGTTTCAATTTTAAACAACTGGCTTTATTCTTACATTTTAATAGTTATGCTTATTGGCTTAGGAATTTACTTTACTTTTAAAAGCAAGTTTGCTCAATTTACACTATTAGGTCATAGTATTGGCTTATTAACAGAGGAAACAGAAATAAGAGATGGTAAAAAAGGAATTTCATCTTTTCAAGCATTTTGTATATCTGCTGCTTCTAGAATAGGTACTGGAAATATTGCTGGGGTTGCTATTGCCATAGCTACAGGTGGACCTGGTGCAGTATTTTGGATGTGGGTGATTGCTTTGATTGGTGCGGGCTCAAGTTTAGTTGAAAGTACATTGGGACAAATTTATAAGGTAAGAGATGGAGATACTTTCAGAGGGGGGCCAGCATATTATATTGAGCAAGGACTAAATATGAGGTGGCTTGGAGTAATATTTTCAGTATTAATTACAATAACATTTGGTTTTGTATTTAATACTGTACAATCTAATACTATAGCAGGAGCATTTAGTGAGGCTTTTGGAGTTAAAGAAATTATTACTGGTATTATTTTAGTAATCATCACAGGCTATATAATATTTGGTGGTGTTAAGAGAATAGCATCGGTATCTGCGATTATAGTCCCTATTATGGCTACTTTATACATAGGTGTTGCTATATTTATTATGATAAAAAATATTACTCTAATTCCATCTATGTTTAAATTAATACTTGAAAATGCTTTTGGAATTACACAGATTGTTGGCGGTACACTGGGAGTAACAATAATGAATGGTGTAAGAAGAGGATTATTTTCAAATGAAGCAGGAATGGGTAGTGTTCCAAATGCAGCTGCAACAGCAGATACATCACATCCAATAAAGCAAGGCTTTATACAAAGTCTTGGAGTTTTTGTAGATACACTACTAGTATGTAGTGCTACTGCGTTTATGATATTATTATCGGGGGTTCTGGAAAATACATCAGGACTTAAAGGAGTACAAATTACTCAAGCAGCTGTGGCTTCTCAAGTAGGTTCTTGGGGTAGTACTTTTATTGCAATATGCGTGTTCTTATTTGCTTATAGCTCAATAATAGGAAATTATTATTATGGAGAAACAAATATTGAGTTTTTAAATGCAAATCCAATTCTCTTAACAGGCTATAGAATACTAGCCTTAGTTATGGTATTCCTTGGCTCTATAGGTAGCTTCTCATTAGTATGGGACACAGCAGATGTATTTATGGGTGCTTTAGCTGTTATTAACTTATTAGTAATATCTAAATTATCTCCCATTGCATTTGCAGCATTAAAAGATTATGTAGAACAATTGAAAGAAGGAAAGAATCCTACATTCAAAGCTAAAAGTATTCCACAATTAGGAAAAGTAGATTGGTGGAACGAAGAATAAATATTATATGATAAAAAGATCTTCTTATGAAAATAAGGAGGTCTTTTTCGTTTTATAGATTGACATTATCTTTAGAAAGGGATACAATAAATTTAACAATAGAAAATGGTATTTACTAATAGTAAAAAGGGAGGAAGTAATAATGAAAAATCGTAAATTGGTAATGATTCCTGGACCTACACCTGTAGTTAGGTCAATACAAGATCAAATGGGGAGAGAAACTGTTGCATTTGGAGATCCTGGATTTGTTAGTGATTTCAAAGAACTAGTAACAGACCTTAAGACTCTATGGAAAACAGAAGGAGAGGTTTTCGTTGTTGCGGGAACTGGTACTATGGCAATGGAAATGGGTATAGCAAACACCTTAAAATCAGGTGATAATTTACTTATTGTATCTAACGGATTTTTTGGTGATAGATTTATTGACCTTGCAGAAAGAAAAGGTATAAATGTAGATGTGATAAGTTGTGAATGGGGTAAAATCGTACCTGTTGCAGATATTGAAGCAAAATTAAATGAAAAGAAATATGATGCTATCACAGTAACTCATGTTGATACATCAACAGGAGTTTGTGCACCAATAAAAGAAATTGGTGAAATGTTAAAGAAATTCCCTGAGACAATGTATATTGTAGATGGAGTTTGCGCTACTGCAGCTGAACCAGAATATATAGATGATATGAATATAGACATTCTTTTAACTGGCTCTCAAAAAGCCTTTGGAGTAGCTCCAGGACTTGCAATAGTATGGGCAGGACCAAAAGCAATGGAAAGAAGAAAATCTCTTGGAAGAATTCCAGAGTATTATATTGACTTTGATAAATGGCTTCCAATTATGAATGATCCTTCAAAATACTTTGCAACTCCAGCAGTAAATATGATATGGGCACTTAAAGAATCAGTAAGAATAATCAAAGAAGAAGGAATAGAAAATAGATACGAAAGACATAGAAAAAATGCTAGAGCAATGCAAGCTGCATTAGAAGCTATGGGCTTTACAATATTAGCAGATAAGGAATATAGAGCGGTTACATTGTCAAATGCTATCTATCCAGAAGGAATAGACGATGCTGAATTTAGAAAGATATTAGCAGAAGAAGGAGCAGTAGTAGCAGGGGGGTTAGCTGCATATGCAGGTAAGATGTTTAGACTAGGTCATATGGGCAATATAGATACACATGATATGGTAAGTGCTATTGCTGCAATAGAAAGAACATTGTATAGAATGGGTAAAAATGTTGAACTTGGAGCGGGAATAACTGCATTATTAAAGGAATTAATGGCTTAAATTCTACTATACACCAGATAGATATTATATGTCTGGTGTATAATATTATTTGGATATAATTATATATATTAAGTAGAAAACAGCATTGTAAAATGGTATAATAATTTATCAATAGTAAATAAAAACATAGGACATATCCGGAGGATAAGATGAATAAGGAAGTAGAAGAAAAACAAAAAAAAATAATAAAATCCGTTATCAAAGCATTTGATGTTATAGATTATATGGCCTTATCTGAAAAAGAATTAGGTGTTACAGAAATAAGTGAGGCATTGAACTATGGGGTTAGTGCTACATATCATTTACTTAATACTTTAAAAGAATGC
>CAYMGW010000045.1:6303-10704 GCA_964390085.1 uncultured Tissierella sp. | reverse complement strand
ATTCCCTTAATTTATTAATTAAAGAATTTTTAAGTTTGTAAACCTTATTATAATCTATTCCCTTTACCTTAGCATACTCCGTTAACCCACCGTGTTCTTTATAAAAAGCATAATGCAAAAGCTCCTTTTCCTCAAGGTTTAACCTTTCTATAGCTTGTCTTAGCTTTATCTTCAATTCATTATTTACCACATAATTCTCTAAATTAAAATCCATAGGAATGTGATCTTCTAATTCAAAACCATCTTCCTGCACTTCATTTAGACTTTTAACGCAGTTTTCCTTAACTTTACCCCTAATCAAAAACCTGTAATTGTTTTCAACAGCATTCTTAACATAAGCTGTGAAACTGCTGCTCTTTTCAGCATCAAACTTGTTCACAGCCTTTAATATACTTTCTGCCCCAATTTGTATCAGATCTTCCTCTTCATACCCCGCTATATATACCTTCTGACTCGCCTTGTATATTAGCGGCATAAACTTCTTCACTATCTCCTCCTGAGCAGCCTTATCCCCTTGTTTTCCTCTCTTTATTAGCTCCTGCATGTTTATACCCCCTTATAATATTAAAAGCACTCTGACAATATATTCCTATTATAACCGAACACAAGTTCGGTGTAAATATATTTTTTAAAAATATTTTTCAACCTATTTTTTAATAATTATATATGCAGGAGAAGGTTAATTTTCTAAAAAATTTTAGTCTATAATTAAGGAGTGAGACCATTGAGTTTAAAATGGTCTCACTCCTATAAAATTCTAACAATATACTTACTTCTTACCAACTGATGGAACATAATTGCTTTCTTTGCGTACTGATAACTTATGAACAATTTTATATAGAGTAGCTATAATATATATAAATATATTGCTTTTAGCTTTCTGCCATCTAGTAGCATATTTTTCATATATACTATCCCCTGTTAAATAATACATAGCCTTTAACTGTTCTATATGTAAATTGTGATAAAAGATACTAGTTATATCTTTGACTTTAAAAGGATACAAATCATATCTAGACCATCTTAAATATTTAATATCATACAAGGATATATTTTCTTTTAAAGTAGTAACACCTTTATTATATAATTCTAGTGTCTTTTCATTTTTACTAACCATATAAAAATCCATTAGACCCCATAAAGAAAATATAAAGCCGTTTAATACAAATGAAGGTGTCTTTGATGGATACTCTTCGTAAAAATCTCCTCCATTAAGATTAGCAAGTATACCTTTATCCTTACTTTCTACTTCAAAGGAGTTTAAAAGTTTAACACATACATCTAAATATTCTTGATTATGATTAACACTATAGGTTCTAGCTAAAATTGACATTACTTGCGCCTGCGCAAGAGATGATAACCATGGCTTCTCTAATTTATATATTCCTTTATCTACATAATTAATATAACCATAAACACCAGGCTCTATTTCCTCTAAATGATCAACAAACCACTGAGAACATCTCTCACATATTGCAAAATATTTTTCATCCTCTGTATCTATATATTTATCAAAATTCCCTAACGCATATTGAGCTATTGTTACTGGAAAATATCTGAATTCTCCATCAATCTCCAGTAATGGGATACCCTCTTCATCAAATGTCCCTACGTATAAGTGTTTTGGTCTCATATCAACATAATAACATTTTATTGTTTTATCATCTATTTCAATGTTAGCTAACATATCTGGATGCCAATAATCCTTCTTATTTAAAACAAGCCCTCCATAAGCTTTTATCATTTCACTAATTTTCATTTTAACCACTCCAAATAACTAAGAAATATCTTGTAATATATCTACAAGTTTTTTAGTAAGATTCTTTCTATCAAACTCATCACATTTTTCCATGGAGTTTGTATTAGTATTTTCATTATTAAGCCACTTTTCATATTCTTCTTTGATAAATTGAAAAACATCATCAACTTCACCATGATTAAATGACTTGCCTATTTTATTATCCATAATTAAATTAGAAGCTACCCCATTATCAGGCATAATTCCTAATATTGGTTTTTCAGCACCTATGTAATCAAAGATCTTACCACTAAACACTCCTCTACTTTCTTCTTTATCTACTAGTATTAATAGATTAACCTGTGCACTTTTCATATGCTGAATAACATCGTCATGTGGCATATATGGCAACATTTCCACAATATCTTTAATTGATGAATTCATAAGCATATCTTTATACTGGTCAATAACTAGACCAATAAATTTTAACTTAACCCTTTGCTTTGCTTCTTTGTAAGTATCAAATAACTTTTCTAATGCCATAATTAAAGTTTGAAGATCTTGACCTTCAGTTAGAATACCAGAATAGCATATAGTAAATTTATCTTCTTTCACTTCTGCTATTTTTGCAAAATCTTGTCTATCAAATCCATTAGTTATAGTTTTTATTTTATTGGCATATTGTGGATACTTATTTTTATAAATTTCTGTTGCTGGTTCTGATACCATTATTACAGCATCTGCATATTTCATAACTTCCTCTTCAAGTAATAATTCTTTCTTTTTTCTTTTCTCAGAATGACCTTTTGTCATAAATACATTTTCTGTCCATGGATCTCTAAAGTCAGCTACCCATGGAAGGTTTGTTCTCTTTTTTATTTCTAAGGCTATTAAATGCACTGTATATGGATAAGAAGATGAGTAGATTATATCTATCTTTTCTTCACCTAATATTTTTCTTATATCTTTCACTGCACTTTTATACCATCTTATTTTGCTATCAGGTATAAAGAAATTCAAATCTATGTAATTAAATATTCTTGCTTTTAGGCTTACTTTATTTTCAGAAGCACTTGCTGCTTTCTCATCATTTATACTCGTTGTATTAATGTTTTTTGTTCTTCTTAGTTTACTTAGTTTTTCTATTATGTTTCTAAGCCATAAAGTTTCCCCTGAGTTAGATCTATATATTTTTACACATTCAGGAACTTCATCCAATAATCCTTCATCATAAGCAAAATTGTGTCCCTCTTTTACTGTTTCTACTATAGGAATATAATTAAATTCTGGTAAATATTTAATAAACTTCAGTGATCTCTGCACTCCACTTCCTGCTATAGGTGGAAAAAAATAAACTATGCATAAAACTTTTTTATTCATATGTTCCTCCAAACTTAGAAATACAATATTATTGAATATTGCTTACATAGACTTTATTATACTACAATATTTTTATCTTATCATCTTTTTTAAAGGTTGCTCTTAATGAGTTTATAGCATAAACTTATAAAATAAAAGCTATCAATACAAGTTAAAATAATAAAAGGTTTTGTTTCAAATTTAGTGAAACAAAACCAATTTTTATTACTTCATATCTAAGGTAGAAAACTTTTCTAATGGGAACTTAACTGGCATACCTGTTAATCTTGACTTATATGCAGCAAGTATAATAGACATGGCTTTTTTTCCTTCTTCTCCACTTATTAAAGGTTGCCTATCTTCATGAATAGCATCTATAACATCCTTAAATAAT
Organism: uncultured Tissierella sp.; assembly: GCA_964390085.1. GTDB lineage: Bacteria > Bacillota > Clostridia > Tissierellales > Tissierellaceae > Tissierella. Next base: position 7,213 of record CAYMGW010000045.1, on the reverse strand, counting down.
GGAGTATGTCCATGACCATATACGTTATCTATCTTTACCTTTAACTCTTCTTTTATCTTATCTTCGTCTTCCCCTTCAAATCTCCAGGTTTCTAACTCATTTACTGCTAGTCCACCTATAGCTACAGTACCTTTTTCTCCAAATATGCTTAAGGTTTCTTCTAGGTTCTTAGGGTATACACAAGCGCTGCCTTCTACAAGACCTATAGCACCATTTTTAAATCTTATCATTATAGCACCAAAATCTTCTCCTTCTATATCCCTTAAGAAGGTATCGCATTGTGCATAAACAGTATCCACTTCTCCTCCCAGCATCCATTGAAGCAAGTCGATATTATGTATGCACTGGTTCATTAGTGTACCGCCGTCTAACTCCCAAGTTCCTCTCCAAGGAGCTTGTTTGTAATAATCCATATTTCTATTCCATAGTATTCTTGCAGTACCATTGATTAGTCTTCCAAACATATTATCTGTTACAGCATTTCTTAGCTTTTGTATAGGTCTGTTAAATCTATTTTGATGGCACACACTAAGCTTTACGTTGTTTTTCTTAGCACAAGCAATCATTTTATCTGCATCTTCTATGGAAAGAGCCATTGGTTTTTCCACTATTACATGCTTGCCTTTGTTCATAGCATATATAGCTATTTCAGGGTGATAACCGCTTTCAGTAGCAATAGTTACAATGTCTATATCCTCTTTATCTAGCATTTCTTTATAGTCTTCATATACACTAACTTCTGCACCTTTAACCTTGCTCTCATAATCATTTTTCTTTGCCACAGCATGCTCTCTTACTATGTCACATGCTGCTACAAGATCACAGAAGTCTAGGTTATTTATGATACCTTCTACGTGCTTATAAGATATTCTGCCACAACCTATGATAGCAAACTTCATTTTTCCCATAT
>CAYMGW010000045.1:0-6203 GCA_964390085.1 uncultured Tissierella sp. | reverse complement strand
TGCTTATAAGATATTCTGCCACAACCTATGATAGCAAACTTCATTTTTCCCATATTAATCAACCTCTTTCTTTTTTAAATACAAGAGTCTATATTATTACCCCACTATTAATATAACATAGTATAAAAACATAAACCTTAGTATTTATTATTACAAGCATTTGGCTATAGTTTTTAAAATAATCTTTATGTCTATGAACAAATTATTATTTTCAATATATTTTTTGTTTAAAGTAATCTTTGTAGGCATAATGATATTTATATAATATTCCTCTGGATCTTCCACTTCTCCTAAAATTTCATTTTCATTTCTAAATTCTATGGAAGCGTAGTCTGTTATTCCAGGTTTTACCTTTAGTATTTCCTTTTGTTCCTCTGTGTACATATTAACATATTTCTGAACTTCAGGTCTTGGCCCTACAAAGCTCATATTTCCTATTAATACGTTAAATAATTGAGGAAGTTCATCTAATTTAAACTTTCTTAAGAAGTATCCCACCTTAGTTATTCTCGGGTCTCTTCCCACAGTAATCTGCTTGCCAAGCCTTTCGGCATCCACCACCATGGTTCTAAATTTAAATATATTAAAGGGTTTTCCATCTCTCCCTACACGCTGCTGTAAAAAGAATACTGGTCCTTTAGAAGTGAATTTTATTATTAATATTATCATAATAAGGAATGGACTTAATAATAAAATTCCTACAAAGGAAAATACAATATCGAATATTCTTTTTGATATTTTGGTACTGATCTTGCCCATTAAATTTTTACTCCTTCACCACAAGGCTTTTCTTTTTATAGAAATTAATTAATTATTTAATTTATGGTTATCTGGAAAGTCTTGTGTTCTTGTCTATAACTTTTCTTGATTTTATTATATAAAAATTAACTAAACCATTCAAGAAACCAATTCCATAACTTAAATGTAATATAGGAAATGTTATAGGCATATACTTAAATATACGTTTATTAGTTTTAGTTGCTTTATATGAAACTACTAAATCTAGTATAAAATAAATCAATAATATTGATAACCAAAAGCTTAATATTAATTTATTAAGAACACCACCAATAATACCAAATAAATTAAACAGTACAAATATAACTGGTATTAAATGCCTTAAAGCAATTATTTGTTTATGTTTTTGTATAACCCTTACCTTCCAAAACCCATATTGAAAATATTGTGTCCAAAGTTTTTTATAGGAACTTCTACTATAATAATATGATCGTACTTGAGGTGTTAGCAAAATTTTATATCCATTCTTAGTAACCCTCAGGTTTAATTCATCATCTTGATTTCTGGTAAGCTCTTCATCTAATAAACCAATTTTATTAAATATTTCTTTTTTATAAGCTCCAAAAGCTACAGTGTCTACATAGGTTTCTTTTTCAGCATACCTAAAGAGTGCATTCCCAACTCCAAAGGGAGAACTAATAGCATAGGATATCGCCTTTCCTTTGTCATCTGTATTTATGGTTTCTATAGGCCCTCCTACGCATCCTACATCTTGGTATTCTTCATGCTTTTTTACATTGTTCTTAATAAAATCCTCCTGTGCATAAGCATGGGCTCCAAATAAAATAATAATATCTGCATTACTATTTTTTATGCCTAAATTAACCCCCTTAGGCATGGTTATCCCTGGATTATTAATATATTTAAACATCTTATATTTTTGCTCATATTCCTTTATTATATTTACAGTATTATCTTTAGACCCACCATCGCATACAAATACTTCATAATATTCCTTTGGATAGCTTTGGTTTAAAAAAGAATCTAAGCACTTAGATATGTAGTCTTCTTCATTTCTAGTTGGTATTACTACTGTAACTTTTTTATTCATATTTATCATCCTTAAATTTCAATTTGTTTGTGTAATTAATAAAATTAATAATTATTATTAGCTTTTCATTTTAATTTCTTTGTTATAAATAAAATTGAATATAAAAAAGCTAAATATAAACACTGGTGTAAAGCTATAAATTTCACCTATACTATGGAAGGATGCACCAGTAACATTTCCAAAGGCTAAGTAAGCAAATAGTGCTGATAATGTCACTATATTTTTTAATCTTATATTATAATCACTCCAATTTTTAAAGAGTGATATTAAGCTTTCAAATAATATACTTATTATTAATAGCATTAATAGTGTTGTGAATATAAAACCCGATTCTGCTAAGTTATTTAACACAAAATTATGTGCATCAGAATAAACTCTATCACTGTTAGAATAGTATTCATAGAAAAATTTAAAGTTTCCAATTCCAACTCCTGTTAATGGATAAGCTTTTGACATTTTTATAGCAGTACTCCAAATAGGTTTTCTATTATCAGATTGACTGCTTATAAATTTACTTTCGCTTTCTATTTTCTTCTCTTTCTTAACTTCAGGGCTAACATTCTCATCAGAGGTTATAATTAAATTTGGATTTTTAGATATTTCAGGTCTTTGGAATACATTAATACTTAAACATATCATAATCACCATAAATACTGGTAAATATAACTTTAAGTTCTTTTTGTCTAAGAATAATATAATAAACATTATTATTACTGCTACATATATTCCCCTTGAAAACTGAGAAGATAAACTTAAAGTTACTATTATTAACAATAATTTATACACTTTACCTTCAATATCTGTTTTAATCTTAGCGTTTACTATTATAATAGGATAAACTAAAAGAGAGTATGCTAGAATAAAATTAGATCCTAATGGCCCATAAGTTCTGTAAGTTTTTAAATTCATACTCCATAAAACTAAAAAAGTCACTAAGTCTGGTATTGCAGAGACCACAACTCCTATACACACAAATAACACTACTTTATTTAAAAGATCACTTTTATCCTCTATATCCAAGAAATATAAAAAAGAGAAGTAGGCAAATGATGGTATTACTGATAAAAATAATATAGTGAAACTTATAATTTTATTAAATGCAACTATACTATTTATTATTGTTAAAACTAACAACAATATAACTAAAACATTATAAAAGTTAAACTTTTTACTAAGTTTTATTTTTTTATATGCTCTATGCTTAATTATTGAATATGTAAAAACTCCATAAAACAATACATACGCTAACCATTGATAATTTAAAAAACCTAACCTATTAAGTAAATATCCATTTGCAGGTATTATTGGCAATGTAACAGCCACAGCATAGATAGCATTACGCCAATCCATTATCATAGTTATTAATATGAATAATATTACTGGAATATATAAAACTCCTGCTACTATCATAATGCTACTACCTGAATTTTTCATTCCTATTAGAAATAAAACTTCAAGTATTAAAGTAGCTATAATCCAAAACTTTAAATATTTCTTACTAATCTGCATAAACTCTTTTAACATACTGCACCTCATACTCTTTCTTCGATATAATTAACTATTCTTTTGTAAACATAACCATCTATTTCATAAAAATTTTCTCTTAAATATTCTTTTATTTTTAAACCTTCAATATTCTTGGTTATATGGACTTTATTTAACAAAGATGCTAGTTCTTCTGATGTTTCTACCCCATAGGCAATGCCATCTTTTACAAAACCGCCAGCATCGTAATAATTAGGCAATAAAATACATGTGGCAGGCTTATTAAATATTATCCCTTCTGCAATAACTGATGAAAAGGCACTAATTATAATATTGCTTTGATTAATAAAATCATACAAGTCACTCTCTTTATTTAGAAATACATTTTTTAAACCGTATTTAATAATTTGTGACTTATAATAGTCCTCTTGCTTATCTAAGGGATGTAATTTAATAATTAATTTATATTGAAAATTTATCTTATTTAAAGCTTCAAATAAAATCATAGTTGCAGGCTTTAATATATCTTCTGGATACTGAGTAGCATATAAAATAGTAAATTCTTCGTCATTATTATGTGTTTTTAAATATTCTTTTATATAGTCTGTTCTTATTTGTCCTACAACCTTCACATTTTTTTCATTATATACTTTCGTGTTATTTAGTAGAACCTTTTTATATTTGTCTCCCCATACAAAGGTTATATTTGGTACTAGCTTGTCTTTATTATTTGATTTAATCATATAAGCAGCTGATAGTTCTGTTATTATTCCATGCTGAATAGCAAAAGTTTCTATACCTAAAAGATTAGCTGAGGTAATAAAACATCTTGCTCTATCAGCTTCGTCTACCGCTATACATCCTTTTATTTTATATTTATTTAATAAGAACCTGCTAGTAACTATCTCTTTTAAATAGGATAAATAGTGTTCTTCTATAGATTTAAAAATATGTTCAGATAGTACTTCTTTTAAATCAGTATTATTGTAGTTGTAGTTAAATTCTTTTAGTAAGCTTAGATTATTTATTATTTCATTTCTTCTAATTAATTTTTTCCACTTAAATAGTTTATATAATTTAAAGAATTCAAAAGGAACTATTTCCTCTTCATATAATTTACTATTATAAATACTTGTTCTAGTGGTTAAATTTTGAAGATTTAATACATTATGTTTCTTTTTCAGATTAGGTATGGTTTCTCCATATATTGTATCTCTATAATGAGTTTCTCCATTAATGTTAACTGGATTGACACTAGAACTTTGTGATAAAACTATGAAGTTACTTTTTTTCTTGGTTAATCTAAACTTTATTAAGTTTGCTAACCCTAATATAACTCTTTTAATGAGTAATAGATTAAATTTTATATCTGTTTTATGTGTTTTATTTTGTTCATGGTTAATTAATTTTACGTTATTTATATGTAAAACATTTACTGTAATGTCTTTATATAATTTGCTATCACAAACTACTTCTAGGTTTATGCCATACTTGTTGATTATAAATTGCATAATAGAAATATAATATATTATTTCTTTTAATTTATCATATAAACTAGGCTTATAAAAATAATACAAAGGAATATTATCATATATATATAAATCCTCTAATCTTTTGTTTTCCACTACTTGATTTTCTAGGCAATCTAAGAAATCCATGGTTTCCTTATCTATATTCTTATCTAAATGAATTTCACTTATATATTCAATGATAGTACCTTTTTCTTTTATAAATTTTTCATTTTTTCTATAAACTATCTGATACATATTTTCTCCTATTTAGTATAAGCTTTAAAAATTGTTCTTATTATTATCTTCTAATGTGTCAATCATAAAAAGCATTTGCGCAGTTTTAATAAGATCTCTAACATCACCATTAAAATTAATATAATCCAAATCAAAACCTTCTATTTTTAATTCCATTATAAACTTAGTAAAATACTCTTTTAACTTATCTGCATCTTGGGCTTCTCTTCCTGATTTGATATCTCTCCTATAAAAAATATTATTAAGCGTTTCTAGTATTTTTATTATATTTTTATTTTTTATATATTTCTTTAAAGTCCCTTTTATTGAATTATGAATTTTATTATCCGTTTGTAAAGTAAATGTATCTAGATCGAATTTATAATTAGTACCATGGGAAAATAAAGGGACATCCAATATAGATGGATATAAGTAATACATTACTTTTAACATAAATCTAGAGTTCTTTTTATAACTAAATGGTACTAATTTTATATAATTTAACAGTTCTGGTAACGACAATATGCTGATGGAATAAAAAAAGTTATTTGTTAAATTATTCATAATAGTATCTGCATTTCGTCTATAGTAGCTATGTAATTTTAAGAACTCATCCTTTGTCACACCATGGTTATCTAATTTTTCTATTTTAGATATTTTCTCTATCTTCTTTTGTACATTATCATTATGTTTAAATTGGTTTTTGACTTTTAAAGGTGTGGATTTATTATAATAAAAATCATTAAAGAATTCTTGTAATGAATATTTTTCTTGTTCTAAGTATTCTAACCAATCAACATTTCTTAATGTTTCTCCAAAGTATCCATATTCCATAAAACTAGCATTTAGCTTTTTTTCAAATTCTGCATGCATATTTTCATTTCCAGAATATGCCACATATAATTCGCCGTACTTTTCTAGTGAACTTTTCCAATTGGATTCTATTGGGGTTTCTGTCTGCCAATTCATTTGATAAAAATTCAATTCAAATTTTTGTGCATATATTTTGTTTATTTCTAAATCTCTATTTTTAGTATTTGTTGTTGGTGAGTTGCCAACCCCATAAACAATATTAGGTTTAATTCCATTAGCTAAGAATGCTGCAAGTACTATTCTTGAATCTA
>CAYMGW010000044.1:8681-10763 GCA_964390085.1 uncultured Tissierella sp. | reverse complement strand
ATTTGTTTTTAAAATCTTTAAACATAATAAAACCTCTCTTATAGGCGAGGACTTACATTGCAAATCCCTCGCCTATATCTTTATTTTACATTCTCAATAGTTCCATCCTTAATTCTCCATACATGGTCTGATTCTTCTGCGATTTCCATATCATGAGTTACTATAATTACACAGAAATCCTGTTGATGAGCTAATTCTTTTAATATATCGATGATTTTATCACTATTTTCATCATCTAAATTCCCTGTAGGTTCATCAGCAAGTATTACCTTTGCTCCTGTGGCTAATGTCCTTCCTATAGCTACTCTTTGCTGTTCTCCTCCTGATAGATTGGAAGGATAGCGAGATAGTTTATCTCCGTCTATACCCAAGGAATCCAACACCGTTTTTCCCTTTTCTCTTGCCTCTTCTTTTGGTATTCCCTTGTATTCCATAGGAAAACTTACATTTTCTAATGCAGTAAGCAAAGGGAATAACTGAAATGCTTGAAATATCATTGACACATTATCTCTTCTATATTCATCTAAATCCATATCCTTTAAATCATTTCCATCTATGGAAATTTTCCCTTGGGTCGGTTCATCTAGCCCTGCCATGATGGAAAGAAGTGTAGTTTTTCCACTACCGGAAGGTCCTACTATTGCATTTAATTTTCCACCTTCAAATACACAGTTTACATCCCTCAGTACATCCTTATTTGCACCTTTATATCTATAATATATATTTTCCAGTTCTAACCTTGCCATATTGATTTCCCCCTTTATTTATTCTTTCACCTGAAGCATTTCCAATGGTTTTTTATTAGTCACTTTTCCTATGCCAAAAATAAGGCCTGCAATAGTACCTAATAAATACCCACCAATAACCATTGCATATTTAACTATATCTATTGGATAAGACTTTATAGAAATAGCAAATACTGCTGTACAAGCTACAATAATCCCAATTAACACCAACATAATATTTTCTCTAAATAGATTCCATCTTACTTCTTTGCTTTTAACACCTAATATTCGTAGGATTGCCACATCTATTGACCTTCTTAATACCATTATGAAGGTTAATATACCAGCTATTACAATAGATAGAATAAAGGTTATAGGATATAGTATTTCAAGTAAGGATATATTCTTTTCTAATGGCTCTACTACATTAGTTACTTCTCCGTCCCATAGCTTTAGCTCAGTTGGAAATTCATTAAATTCATTACTGGAAACCATTCTTCTGACTTCCTCTTTTCTTTCTATCAGTTCTTTATTTTTCTCTTGTTTAAACTCAAACTCTATTTTACTATAATAGACTTCTACTTCTGTAGCTTTCAATACACTTAATGGATAGATAAATAGTTCTTCGTCTTCATCATATATTATGGATTTTCCATAATAATCTTTACCTCTGCCATATCCCTCAAAGGTTCCTACTATAGTACCATAGGCTTCGAATAATAATCTTCTCTTATCTAATCCAGGCTTTAAAAATATCTTATCTCCTAATTCAAGATCATAATGCTCCATTGCCTTATTAGATACCAATATTGGAAACCCATCTTCTCCTTTTTCATCTACTATGGTTGATTCATATGTCTTAGATAAACCTCTAGTATATTCCGTATAAAAACTCTCTAATGAGTATCCATCTATAAAGTTTAGTTCAGTAAGCTCCATGATTCCATCAGAGCTATTATAGCTCTTGTTGGCTGCATTTACTATTAATTTAGGTTGGAGTAAATAAAAATGAACTTTATCCCTTTCTCCTATTTCATACTTTTCTATAACTCCATTCCTATCTCTATATAGTTCTTCATAACTCATTGATGCTATTGCTCTATGATCTTTGACCATCTCTGTTTCACTTAAATTATCTATATGTCTTCCACTTATTGGACCGGTTCCTGTTTTCAAAGACATATTTCCTCTCGCTATTATATCTCCTGTTATAATATGATTCTTATAAGATTCTTCTATAAGATTTCTATTTTTAATGGTTAGATAGTTCATCCATAATAATGAAAAGGTAAATATTCCTGCTAAAACTATTAGAAGTATAGAGGTTACTTTTGAACGTAAAGTATAATTTAGTGAA